>JAJZJY010000750.1 GCA_021809885.1 Actinomycetes bacterium | reverse complement strand
GGTTGAGCCCGGCCTTCTGGGCAACGTTCTTTCCGTGCTCCTCTTCGGTGCCCCGTGCAGAGGCGGTCATGGCCTTCACTGTCAGGTTCTCGGTCGCGACGAAGCCGTGGTTCTTGGCCAAGTCGCTGGTGAGCTTGTGGGTGAAGTCCTTCCGCCTCCTTGCCTCCCGGGCCTTCAGGTCGGCGATGGATGCGATGGTCTTCCTGAGCCTCTTCGAATACCTCCCGTGGTTGTGCTTCTTCGCATAGGCGAGCTGGCGTGCCTTTCGCCTCTCTAGTCCGAAGAGCCGCTGCTCCTCCCCCGGGGTGAGGGTCGGGGGAAGATGCCGTGGCTCGTCTTCGTCCGAGCAGAACGCAGAGCACGCGACCCCGAAGTCGACCCCGACTCCGGGCATCTCGTTCGGAGGGGCCACCACCTCCTTGGCCGCCACCCCGAAGGAGACCTCCCAGCCCCCCGATGGGCTGTAGGAGAAGGTGGCGTTCCTCACCACTCCCGGCAGGGCCCGGTGCCTCCTGAAGCGCACCCAGCCCAAGTTCGGGACCCAGACCTCGGAGCACTTCCGCGACAGGTGGCGCACCTCGGTCGCTTGTCCCGGGACCCTGAAGCGCAGACGAGCACCTCGCTTCTCGTAGACCGGGCGCCCCTGGGCAAGTGCAGGGTCCACCCAGTTGGCAAAGGCCCGCTCCACGTCCCGCACGACCTCGTTGGCCCCTTGGGAGGGGAAGGCCCGCACCCAGTCGAAGCACTCGCGCAGCTCGTCGACCACCACCCGTGAGGCATCGGGACGCACCCTCAAGTCGATGGCGAGGAGCCACGCCGCAATGCAGGCGTTGTAGAGGTACCTCCTCGTGTGCCCGAAGCCCCGCAGCACCTCGTGCTGGGCGGGAGTCGGCTCCAGCCTGTACCGGCGGCCGACGTTGGCCTTGGTTCTTCCTCCGCCGCCCGTCTTCCTCCTCGCCATCGTCGACAGGCTAGCTATGGGGTATGACTCTCCGACCCATCTCGCACAGGACCTGCGTGTCCGGCCTTGCGGCCGGGCACGGGGCCTCACCACCGCCCAGAGCCGGTGCACCGCGCCGTCATCTTGGTAGCGCAGCTGACCAGGGAGACCTGCCTGGCGCCCGGAGCAGCCTGCAGGCCAGCGCGCAAGACCTCGAGGCAAGACCGCTCGGTGCTCGGCGTCGGTAGCGGGCCGACGTCACGGCCGGGCGCGGCGACGGAAGCTCGCGCTACAGTCCGCCGCCGGTGACGGGACACGCCTGGATCGAGCAGCGCGGCATCCAAGCGGTTCCGCCCGACGAGCGCCATGGACGCGCCAGGAACCTCTTCGCGGTGTGGTTCGCCGCGAACCTCGGGATCCTCGGAGTCGTCTTCGGCGCCATCCTCGCTGCGATGGGCCTCGACCTGGTCCAGGCACTGGTCACCGCGACCGCAGCGACGACGGTGTCGTTCCTCTTGGTCGGAGCGGTGTCGGTGGCCGGCCAGCGCGCCGGCATGCCGGCTCTCGTGCTCTCGCGCCGAGCGCTGGGGCGGACCGGCAACCTCGTCGCGGCGGCAGTGGGCTGGGTGAGCGTGCTGGGCTGGGAGGTGGTGACGTCGGTCATCGGCGCGTGGGCCCTGGTCGCTGCGGCGCACGCCGCCTTCGACGTGCGGGCCGGAGCGGTCGCCGACACGTCGGCGCTCGGTGTCATGATCGTCGCATCGCTCGTCCTCGGCGTGCTCGGCCACGGCGCCATCCTGCGCTTCCAGCGGCTCGCCGCCGTCGGGTTCGGCCTCCTCACCGTCGCCGTTCTCCCCGTGCTCCTGCTGCACGTCGACGTCGCCCGGGTCGCCGGCGGACACCCGGCGTCGCTGCGAACCGTGCTGGTGGCCGGCGGGATCCTGGCGGCGGGGACCGGCATCAGCTGGGTCAACCTCGCCCCCGACTACAGCCGATACCTGCCGCTGGAAGAGCGGGCCCGATCGATCGTCGGCTGGGTCACGAGCGGTGCGGCACTGCCGACCGCGGTGCTGGTCGTCACCGGCTACCTCCTGAGCACGAAGGTCCACGGCCTGGCCACCGCCCTCGATCCGGTCGGGCCGGTCGGAGCGGCGCTCCCCGCGTGGATCTCCACGCCCTTCCTGCTGGTCGCGGCCGGCGGCATGCTCGCCGAGTCCGACTTGGCCTGCTACTCGTCGGGCCTGACGCTGCTCGCGCTCGGCGTCCGGATCCGCCGCAGCCGCACCGTCCTGGTCGACGGCGCCGTCGTCTGCGGAGCCGGGCTGTGGCTCATGATCGGCCGCTCCGGGTTCCTCGGCCCGTTCGAGAGCTTCCTGACGCTGCTTGCGACCGGGCTCAGCGCCTGGGCCGGAGTGGTGCTGGCCGACATGATCAGCACCACGCGAGCATCCGCACGGCGCACGCCTGTCGGTGCGACGGCCACCAGGGCGGCGCGGGCCACCCGGGCCGTGGACGTGCCGGGACTGGCCGGTTTCGCCGCCGGCTCAGCGGTAGCGCTCGTGACCACTGCGTCGCCGCTCTACACCGGGCCGCTCGCCGGCGGGCTCGTGGGCGACGGGAGCTTCGGGTTCGGGCTCGGGCTCGCCGTGGCTGCGGCCGTGTCGATCGCCGGATGGGAGCTGGCCGCAGTCGCACGCCGGAGTCGCAGCTGCTCCCCCACGACGGCTCCGAGCACCCACGGCGACGCGATGGTCACGGCGACGCCGACCGCGAGCTTCGCTGCAGAGAAGCTCCTCCCAGCCGCCGCTCCAGCCGCCGCTCCCGCCGCCGCTCCCGCCGTCGCTCCCGTCAGCCGGCTGGTACTGGTGGGCAGCATCCTCCTCGACATCCTCGTGCATGTGGACGCGCTACCGAGGCGGGGCGGTGACGTGATCGCCAGCGACCGCACCCTGGCCAGCGGCGGAGGGTTCAACGTCCTGAGCGCTGCGTCACGCCTCGGGCTGCCCGGTGCGTACGCAGGCCTGATCGGAGACGGCGCCTTCGGGCGCCAAGTGGCGCGGGACCTCGAGGTCTCAGGCATCCGGGCCCTGATCCCGCCGGCCGCCGGTGAAG
>JAJZJY010000749.1 GCA_021809885.1 Actinomycetes bacterium | reverse complement strand
GGTCGAGCCGGTCGCCGTCAACGAAATAGTCGAGGTCGTTGGATTGGCGATGCCCGATCTGGAGGGCGAGGGCCGTTCCTCCGGCGAGATAGAAGCGCTTCGCCAGCTCCGATGCGGCGAGTCGGTGCAGTGTCTCCAGCACCTCTTCTTCGACGACTGGAGGTGACGACCCAATAGGTGCGGAAGGTTGCCGTGTGGGCTTCGGGCGGCTGCTCGGGGCGAACCTGCCCCCTTCTGGGATCCCGCGGGGCTTGCGCGGCTGCATCCAGCCAGCATATCAGATGTGATCTAAGGGAGTCGCGGATGGACCGGCCGTTCAGGTCGGCTGGGAGGGGTTGCCGGCCAGGGTGATGATCCGCACCAGCGGCAGGTACAGGGAGATGACGATGGAGCCGACCAGGATGCCGATGGAGACGATGAGCAGCGGCTCGATGAGCGAGGTGAGCCCCTCGACGGTGGCCTCGACCTCGGTCTCGACCCGCCTGGAGTAGCGCTCCAGGACCTCGGCGACCGAGCCGGCCTCCTCGCCGACCCGGATCATCTGGGCCAGCGCCTCGGGGACCTCGGGGTAGCGGCTCATCGCCTCCGACAGCGACGTGCCGTCCCGGACCGCCTCCCCGCAGCCTTCCAGGGCGTCGGCGAAGACCAGGTTCCCCGCGGCGGCCTGGGAGTAGGAGAGCGCCTGGAGGAGGGGGACGCCCGCGGCGAGCATCGTCGACAGCGTCGAGCCGACCCGGGCGAGCGCGGCTTTGGTGAGCAGCCCCCCGACGACCGGGGCGCGCAACGCCAGCCGGTCGAGGAACTTGCGCGAGTCGTGGTGGGAGCGGGCCTGGTGCCAGCCGAAACCGGCCGCGACCGCTGCGAGCGGCAGTATCCAGATGTTGTGGGTGATGACGTGCGAGGCGGTGAGCACGATCCGGGTGGGCAGGGGCAGCTTGCCGCCGAGCTGTGCGAACAGCTTGGCGAAGATCGGCACGATGAACACGATCATCACCAAGGTGATGACCAGGGCCAGGGTGAACACCCCGGCGGGGTACATGAGAGCGGAGCGCACCTTGCGCCGCAGCCGCTCGCGGGTCTCGAGCAGGTTCGCCAGCTTGGACAGCGACGCGCCGAGCTCGCCGGCGGCCTCCCCGGAGGCGACCATGGCGACGCACAGCTCGCCGAGCTCGGCTGCATGCGCGGCGAAGGCGCCCGCCGCCGAAGCGCCGCCGAGGATGCGGGTACGGATGTCTCCGAGCACCTTGCCGATGGAGCTGGCTCGGCGCTGCCGGGAGAGCATCCCGAGCGCCTGGGGGATCGACATGCCCGAGGTGGTGGTGATCGCCAGCTGGCGGGCGGCCCAGGCGACGTCGGAGAGCTTGAGCGCCTTGCGCAGCCGGATCTCCCGGCGCAGGCCGCTCGAGGCCCGATCGACGGACAGCTCGGCGACGACGAAGCCGTCGGAGCGCAGCATGTCGCGCGCCGCCGCCTCGCTGGCTGCTTCGATGCTCCCGGTGGAGGCGGTCGCCCCCCGGTAGGCGACGTACGCGAAATCGGGCACGACTACACCGCCTCTCTCATGGACCGGTAGACCTCGTCGAGCGAGCTGCGCCCGTCGGCGACCGATCGGAGCGCGTCGGAGAACAGCGTCGTGGTGCCCCCGGCCAGGGCGAGGCGCTGGATCTCGCCGAGCGGGGCGGACCCGGCGATGGCGTGCGCGATCGCCGGGTCGACGACGACCAGCTCGCCGATCGCCGCCCGGCCCCGGTACCCGGTCTCCTCGCAGTGTGGGCAGCCTCCCCGCTTGGCGGTGAAGACCACCTCGGGCGGCGCTCCCGACGGCCAGTCGAGGTCCTCCGGGAGCCGGCGGTCGTCGACGACGCGGCAGTGACGGCAAAGCTCGCGTACCAGCCGCTGGCCCAGGATGGCCGACAGCGCCGAGGAGACCATGTAGGGCGGGATGCCCATTTCGATCAGCCGGACCGGGGCCGACGCAGCGGAGCGGGCGTGGAAGCTCGAGAGCAGCAGGTGCCCGGTCATCGCAGCGTTCATCGCCATCTCGGCGGTCTCGGTGTCGCGGATCTCACCGACGAAGATCACGTCGGGGTCGGCCCGCAGGAAGCTGCGCAGCGCGTCGGCGAAGCCGAAGCGGGGCAGCACCTGGTGCTGGGACACGCCGTCGATGCGGTACTCGACGGGGTCCTCGATCGACAGCACCTTCACTTCCGGGCGGGCCAGGCGGCGCAGCGCGGCGTACAAGGTGGTCGACTTGCCCGAGCCGGTCGGTCCGGTGACCAGCACGACCCCGTTGGAGCGGTCGATCAGATCGGCGAGCCGGCCGACCACCGGCGGGGCGAGACCGAGACGGTCCAGTTCGACGTCCATGGCGGCGCTGTCGAGGATCCGCAGCGTGACCTCCTCGCCCCACACCGAAGGCAGCACCACGGCGCGCAGGTCGACGCTGCGACCCCCGGGGACGGTCATCGAGAACCGCCCGTCTTGGGGGCGTCGCTGCTCGGAGATGTTCATCCTGGCCAGCACCTTGACCCGGTTGACCACCCCCCGGATGATCGAGTGGGGGTGGGTGGCCATGGTGCGCAGCACCCCGTCGATGCGGTAGCGGACCTCGAGGCCGGTCCGGGACGGCTCCAGGTGGATGTCGGATGCCCGGGCGGTGACCGCCCGCTCGATCAGGCCGTCGACGAGAGTGGCGACACGACTCGACGAGGTGGTGTCCTCGTCGAGGACGCTCACCTCGGTGTGCTCGGCGATCTCGGAGGCTTCCGAGGCGATCCGGATGGAGGCCAGTCGGTCCTCGGCGGCGGCGAGCATGGCGGCGATCACCACCCGGTCCCCCACCCGGATGTCCGCGCCCTGGCCGAAGCGTGATCGGAGGTCGTCGACCGATTGCAGGTCGCCGGGGTCGCCGATGGCGAGGAACTGGGCCTCGCCGTCGGTCACCGGCACGACCAGACGGGCCTTGGCGAGAGCTATCGGCAGGGCGGCGAAGCCGTCGAAGTCGACCCGGGCCCCTTCCAGGTCGGCCTCCAAGAACCCCAGGTGCGCCCAGC
>JAJZJY010000748.1 GCA_021809885.1 Actinomycetes bacterium | reverse complement strand
CTCTCAGGGCTCATCACCTGCGGGCGCTGCGGGCGCAACTACGTCGGCGTCGCCGCCGCGGGACGAGGCCACCGCTACCGCTACTACGCCTGCTTCACCCGCCAGCGCTACGGCAAAGACGCCTGCGACAGCGAGCGCATCCGCGCGGACGTCATCGAAGCCACCGTCCTCGACGCCGTGGTCGACTGCTACGCCGATCCCGACCTCATCGCACGCGCCATCGCGGTCAAGACCCAGCAGGTCGCGACCTCGACCCGCCAGCACAAAGACGAGATCGAAGCTGTCACCGCCGAACTGAAAAAGACCGAAGCCGCCATCGAGCGCTACATCCTCGCCTTCGAAGCCGGCACCGTCAGCGACGAGATGTTCGGCCCCCGCGTACGCGACCTCGGCGACCGAGCCCGCACCCTCAAGTCCCGCCGCGACGAACTGACCGAGGCAGCACAGGTAGCCACCATGGACCCTCCCGCCCAAGCGGACCTCGACGCGCTGCGTGCCGAACTGGAAGACCTCATCGCGTCCGGCTCCGACACCCGACGCAAGGCCGTCGCCCAGGCGTTCGTCCACAGCCTCGTCGTAGTCGAGCCCGGCACCATCCAACCGACCTACCTCGTACGAGGCGGCCTCCCCACCGACCTCGCCGAAGAACCCCACCAAACCGCACCCAAGTCGACGTCTCGCGCCGTGACAGATTTAGTGGGCGTAGAGGGAATCGAACCCCCGACCTCATGCGCGTCATGCATGCGCTCTAACCGACTGAGCTATACGCCCTGGCAGCATTCGACGCTACCACCAACACCACGAGCGCCCCGGCGGGCCGGCCGTAGGGCGTGCTCAACGAAACTGTGAGTGATAACGACACACCCTGTGCACTTTCCACTCACAGTACGAGATTCTGCCGCTACACCAGCCCCGCCGGCCACACCAGCCCCGCCGGCCACACCCGCTACACCAGCCACACCAGCCACGCCGGCCACACCAG
The DNA here is from genome assembly GCA_021809885.1 of Actinomycetes bacterium. Lineage (GTDB taxonomy): Bacteria > Actinomycetota > Acidimicrobiia > Acidimicrobiales > Palsa-688 > JAKAQB01. The sequence continues at coordinate 2,071 of JAJZJY010000748.1, read as the reverse complement.
CCACACCAGCCCCGCCGGCCACACCAGCCCCGCCGGCCACGCCGGCCACGCCGGCCACGCCGGCCACGCCTAACCCTGAGCCAGCACCGCCACCGCCTCCCCCGGCACGACCACCGTGTCACCCTCACGGCGGGCACCTTGCGGGGCGGAGCAGAGCAGGACGGCGCCGGCGCCGGCGACCGGCAGTGCCTGGGAAGCGGTGGCGAGGTTGGCGGCGACGGCGGTGCCGCCACGCCACAGGACGAGCCATCGGTCGGCCTCCGAGAGCTCCACGCGGGTGTGGGCCGGGTTGGGGTCCCCGAGCTCAGGGCGGGCGCGGCGCAAGGCGATGAGCGCCCGGTGCCATGCCAGTATGCCAGCGTGGCCCGGGTCGCCGAGCTCCGACCAGTCCAGGCGTGACCGCTCGAAGGTGGCCGGGTCCTGCGGATCGGGAACGGACTCCGGCTTCCAGCCGAACGCCCCGAACTCCCGCCGCCGCCCCTCGCTCACCGCCGTCCCGAGGGCTGGGTCCCGGTGGTCGGTGAAGTACTGCCAGGGGGTGGACGCGCCCCACTCCTCGCCCTGGAAGAGCATCGGCACCCACGGCGCCAGGAGCACGAGGGCGGCTCCGACCCGCAGCAGTCCGGGAGTGAGGAGGGCGGCGGTGCGCTCGCCGAGCGCCCGGTTGCCGATCTGGTCGTGGTTCTGCAGGTACCCGACGAAGCGCGAGCGTGGCAGCTCGCCGACCGCACGGCCGTGGGCCCGCCCGCGCAACGGTGAGTAGTCCCGGCCGAACACGTACACGCCCTCGAGGGCCCGTGCGAGCTGCGCCACGGACCCGAAGCCGGCGTAGTAGCCATCCCTCTCCCCGGTGAGCAGGGCGTGCAGCGCGTGGTGGAAGTCGTCGGACCAGGTGGCGTCGAGGCCGTAGCCTCCCGCCTCGGCTGATCGCACCAGGCGGGGGTCGTTGAGGTCGCTCTCGGCGATGACCCACCGCTGCCGGCCGGTGGCGGCGGCCACCTCGCCGGCGAGGGCGGCGAGCTCCTCGAGGATGTGGACGGCGCCTTCGTCGTGGATGGCGTGCACGGCGTCGAGGCGCACCCCGTCGATGTGGTAGTCGACGAACCACTGCCTGAGGTTGTCGAGCACGAAGCGGCGCACCTCGTCGCTGCCGGCGTCGTCGTAGTTGACCGCCGCACCCCATGGGGTGCGGTACTTCTCCGTGAAGTAGGGCCCGTACTCGCCGAGGTAGTTCCCCGCCGGCCCGAGATGGTTGTAGACGACGTCGAGGACGACGGCGAGCCCCCGGCCGTGGCACGCGTCCACGAACCGCTCCAGGCCGTCCGGGCCGCCGTAGGCGTGATGGGGCGCGTACGGGAGGACGCCGTCGTAGCCCCAGCCCCGCGCCCCGCCCCACTCGGCGACGGGGAGCAGCTCCACCGCGTCGACGCCGAGGGCGACGAGGTGGTCGAGGTGGCCGATCGCGCCGTCGAAGGTGCCGGCGGAGGAGAAGGTCCCGACATGCAGCTCGTAGAGCACAGCCGACGGCAGGTGGCCGCCCTTCCAGCCGGCATCAGTCCAGGCGAAGCGGCGGTGGTCCACCACGGCCGAGGGGCCGTCGATCCCCTCCGGCTGCGACGGGGATCTCGGGTCGGGCCGGGGCGGCCCTCCGTCGAGGGAGAACCGGTAGCGGGTGCCGTGGCCCCCGTCGACGACGGCCGACCACCACCCGCCGGCGCTCGGCTCGAGATCGGCCCTGGCGCCGTCGAGCACAGCCTCGACGCGCTCCCGGCCCGGAGCCCATACCCGCAGCTCGATCATGATGCCTCCCGCTCCTGGTCTTCGGTGCCGCCGCCGGCGGGAGGGCGTGAGGGCTGGGCATCCGGCGCGCCCGCGCCGGCGCCGGCGCCGGAGACCGGGACGAGCAGGGCGACCGGCAAGCCGGCCAGGAGCTCCGCCAGGGCGACGGGCCCGCTCCAGCGGCCGCCCCCCAGGCGGTCCTCGTAGACGCCGGCCGGGAGCTCGACGTTCGTGTCGCGCCAGCCGCCCTCCCGGAGGAGGGTCAGCGGCCAGCGGGGGGCGACGGCGACTG
>JAJZJY010000747.1 GCA_021809885.1 Actinomycetes bacterium | reverse complement strand
CCACCCCACTCACCCGCCACCCCATCGCCCTTGCCCGCCCCAACGGAGCTCCGCCTTGACCTCGCTCGATCATCCCGGCCCCGCCATCCTGGTGGAGGGCCTACGCAAGTCGTTCGGCTCCGTGCAGGCGCTGCGCGGCGTCGACTTCGCCGTCGACCGCGGCACGGTCCTCGCCGTGCTCGGCCCCAACGGCGCCGGCAAGACGACCGCCGTGCGCATCCTCACCACGCTGCTGCGACCCGACGGCGGGCGGGCCGTGATCGAGGGCCGCGACGTGGTACGCCACCCCGAGGCGGTGCGGGAGATCATCGGCCTCGCCGGTCAGAGCGCGGCGATCCAGGACGAGCTCACGGGGCGGGAGAACCTCGTGATCCTCGGCCGGCTCTCGCACCTCTCCAAGCAGCGGTCCCGCCAGCGCGCCCAGGAGCTGCTCGAGCGCTTCGACCTGCTCGACGCCGCCGAGCGCACGGCCAAGACCTACTCCGGTGGCATGGCCCGCCGCCTGGACCTCGCCGCCAGCCTCATCGCCCAACCTGCGGTCCTCTTCCTCGACGAGCCCACCACCGGCCTCGACCCGCGCGGCCGCAACGGCATGTGGTCTGTGATCCGCGACCTGGTGGCGGGCGGCACGACCCTGCTGCTCACGACCCAGTACCTGGAGGAGGCCGACGAGCTCGCCGACGAGATCGTGGTGATCGACCACGGGGTGGTGATCGCCGCCGGCACGTCGGAGTCCCTCAAGGACCGCGTCGGCGGCGACGTGGTCGAGTTCACCGTGACCGAGCGCTCCCGCCTGGCCGACGCCGCTCGCGCCGTCGCCTCCCTGTCGGATGGCGAGCCGGCGGCGCACGACGAGACGGCGATGGTCGGGATCCGGGTCGGCAATCGCGGCTCGCAGGCGATGGTCCAGACAGTGCGAGACCTCGACGCGGCCGGCATCGAGGTCTCGGGTCTGGCGCTGCGCCGCCCGTCGCTCGACGACGTCTTCCTCGCGCTCACCGGCCACCAGGCCGAGGAGGCGTCGGAGCCCGCCGGCGCAGGCCGGGGGCGCGGGCGATCCCGATCCCGCCGCGGCCCGGGCAGCGGCGCCGCCGCAGACGACGGAGGCATGGACTGATGGCAACGCTGGCACCGGAGAGGAAGTTGCGGGAGGCACCCGGGGCCCGCCAGCGTGTGGCCTGGGCGGTGCGCGACGCCATGACGGTGGCGAAGCGCAACCTCATCGCGTACTGGCGGACGCCTGCCCTGATCTTCTTCGCCGTGATCCAACCGGTGATCTTCGTGTTGCTGTTCCGTTACGTGTTCGGTGGGGCGATCCACACCAACGTCCCTGGCGGCTATGTCGACTACCTGACCCCTGGCATCATCGGCCAGAGCGCGGCCTTCGCCTCCTTCGGCACCGCCATCGGACTCGCTCGGGAGATCCAGAAGGGGGTCGTCGACCGGTACCGGTCGATGCCGATGGCGCGCTCCGCTGTGCTCACCGGTCGCCTCCTCGCCGACCTGCTGCGCATGACTGTCACCGTGCTCGTCCTTCTCGGCGTGAGCACCGCCGTCGGCTTCCGCTTCCACAACGGCGCGCTCCCCGCTGTCGGGATGGTCGTCCTGGCGGTGGCCTTCGGCATGGCGATCACCTCGGTGTCCGCCTACCTCGGCTTCGTGATCAAGGACGAGGAGGCGGTCGGCAGCTTCGGGCTGATCTGGCTGTTCCCGTTGACGTTCGTGTCGTCGGCGTTCGTGCCGGTGGCGTCGATGCCCGGGTGGCTGCAGGTGTTCGCCAGCAACCAGCCGGTGACCATCGTGATCGACGAGATGCGTGCCCTCGCCCTCGGTGGCCCACTCGGGCAGGGGGCTTGGGAGAGCGCCGTTTGCATCGCCGGGATCCTCGCCGTGTTCATACCGCTCGCAGTCCGGGCCTACCGGCGGGTCTGACCCCCCCGCCACAGCCGCCCGCCCCCGGCACTCACACCATGGCGCCTACTCCCAGCGGCGCGCCAGCTCGAGCAGGGTCCGGGCCGCCCAGCCGGTGCCACCCTTGCGCAACCAGCCCTTGTCCTCCTCCGACCACGCCGGCCCGGCGATGTCGAGGTGGGCCCAGGGGGTACCGGGGGGCACGAACTCCTGCAGGAACAGGCCGGCGATGATCGTCCCCGCCTCGCCGGCCTTGCCGATGTTCTTCACGTCGGCGACCTCGGAGTCGAGCTGCTCCCGGTAGTCCTCCACGAGCGGCAGCTCCCACACCGGCTCGCCCACGGCGGCGCCGGCGGCGGCGACGCGAGCGACGAGGGCGGTGTCGTTGCCCATGACGCCGGCGACGCCCTTGCCGAGCGCGACGACCTGAGCGCCGGTGAGCGTGGCGACGTCGACGATGGCGTCGGGTCGCTCCTCGCCGGCGAGGGACAGTGCGTCGGCCAGCACGAGGCGCCCCTCGGCGTCGGTGTTGAGGACCTCGACGCTGACCCCGTTGCGGGCGACGAACACGTCCCCCGGCCGTTGCGCCCTCCCCCCTGGCATGTTCTCTGTGGCAGCCACCCACCCGACGACCCTCACGCCGAGGCCGAGCTCGCCGGCGGCGGCGACGGCGGAGAGGACAGCGGCCCCGCCGCCCATGTCGTCCTTCATGGTCATCATCGAGTTGGCCGGCTTGAGCGACAGGCCGCCGGAGTCGAACGTGATCCCCTTGCCGACCAAGGCGATCGTGGCCTCGGCGCCCTCCGGCTCGTGGGCGAGGCGGATGAGCCTGGGGGGCGCGGCGGCGCCGGCGGCCACGGCGAGGAGCCCTCCCAGCCTTTCGGCGGCGATGCGGTCCTCGTCCCACACCTCCGCCGACAGGCCGTACGCCTCGGCCAGCTCGACGGCTATCTCCCCGAGCCGGGCGGGGGTCATCGTCCCGGCGGGCTCGTTGATCCAGTCGCGTGCCCGTGCCGTGGCCCGGGCGCGCACCTCGCCGAGGCGGACGACGTCGGGGTCGGCGCCGACGACGGCGAGTGAGCGCAGGAAGCTCGGGGGCGGCTTGCGGGTGGAGCCCGGGTAGCGGTAGGAGGCGAGGGCGGC
>JAJZJY010000746.1 GCA_021809885.1 Actinomycetes bacterium | reverse complement strand
CCACCCGGTCACCGACATGCAGTCCTGACCGCTCCGTGCCGGTGCCGAGGGCCGCCACCACTCCGGACCACTCGTGTCCGATGACGAACGGGAGCGCCGGTGGCCACGTCCCGGCATAGTCGCCACGCACGATCTTGAGGTCCGTCCCGCAGATGCCGCACGCCAGCACCCGGCAGAGGATCTCGCCCGGGCCAGGGGTCGGGGTGGGAATCTGGGCGACCTCCAAGTGGCCGAATTCTCGCAGGAGCGCCGCCGTCATGGCATCGGGCACTACCGGCTCCACGTGGTCGGTGCTCATTGTGCGCGCGCACCGTGACCGACGGGCTCCCCGCCGTTCATCGGGACCGTTGGCCCGTGCCCGGATGCCTCGAGCGCAGCAAAGATCTCGGTTGCCCGGGCGACGACGTAGTCGGCCACCTCCTCGGCGATCTGCTCGGCCCTGCCGGCGTCTGCCAGCTCGGGCCGGCCGTACCAGCCGGTGGGGGCCACGACATGGAAGTCGGCCATGACCGGGTAGACGTCCGGGCGCCGGTACAGGCCGTGGGCCACCTCTCCTGCCGCCCGGTCGCTCGCCTCGGTGGCGTGCTCGAGGTGCACGAGGCCGGGCTCGTACGCCAGCACGGCGGCCGTCTCCATGGACCCCGCGTGGGTGAACTCCATCTCCTCGGGGTGCTTGCCGTGGGTGATGACATGGGTTTCTGCGACCACGATGCGCAGCCCGAACCTTCGTTGCGCCTCGTCGGCTGCTCCCCGGAGGGTGGACGAATTGCCCTCGTGCCAGTTCACGACGATGACGCGTTCGACGCCGGCACGAGTCAGGCTCTCGGCGACGTCCACCAGCACGGCCCGCATGGTGTCGGGACGCAGGGAGAGGGTGCCGGCCCATCCCAGGTGGTAGTGCGCGACACCCACGGGACCGAGGCTCACCGCTGCCGTGTCCAGCCGCTCTGCCACGCGCTCGGCGATGGACATGGCGGCGAACGCATCGGTCCCGAGCGGCAGGTGGCCCCCGTGCTGCTCCACGCTGCCGGCAACCAGCACGGCGGTTCGGCTGGCGGAGAGCAGACGGGCGGCGACGGGTTGGCTCATGCGCTCGAGTTGCCGGTCGGGATGGCGGGGCACGTCAACCTCCGTAGCTGGTCGGTGCGGGGGTCTCCCCGAAGAGGGCGCGGCGGTGTCCGGCGATGTCGACGGCGACACGCTGGGTTTGCTCCAGCAGGGGCCTCAGGTCGGCGAGTGGCCACGACGGGTCGACATCCCTCGCGTCGTCAGGCCGAAGCTCCAACACCAGGTCTCGACCTTCGACTGACCCAGGAGATCGAACCTGGCGACCTCCCAGGTACCTGTGCTCATCCGACGCCCCCCAGTGTACGCTGACGACCGTTTCGACCTGTTGTGAACCGGCGTCCTCGGCGAGCTCGCGCAACCTCCGGACCACCTCGCCGGCCTGGCGGTCGAGCAGCCGGTGGGTCCAGGTTGCGATGGGGTTGTCACCGTCTACCTCGTTCCCCTCGATCCGACTGCGGTCGACGCCGAGACGGACCAGTTGCTCGACGACGGGCCCGGGGCGCGGGTTCACGACGGTGATCGGCGCGTCGCTTCGGGCCACCGTGTCGCTGAGCAGCCCGGCGAACGTCGTGTCAGTCGCCGGCAGCGAGTAGCCGACCAGCGCCAGGCTGGAGGCGCCTTCTAGTGCTCCGCGGGCTCGGCGCCACAGCTCTCGCACGACGGGGTTCTCCAGGTACGGCGACTTCCGGGTCGACGGCGGCACGATGAACGGTTCACGCCCCGGCAGGTCGCGTCGTCGCTGTTCCTCGTCTTCGGAGCCGTTGACTGTCGGGACCCAGTGCGCCAGCGTCGTGCCCGTCGGATCACCAGGCGCAGCGAACCACGACACCGACCCGTGCAGCTTGAGCAGCCGCAGTGTGACCGCCCGCAAGTCCACCTCGTAGATAGGCGGCCGCCCCGCCATGACGAAAGGCCGCGCCTTGTCGTCGAGGCGTGTCCACTCCCGGAGCGGCCACTGGGGAGGTACGCCGTCGTAGAGGTCGTCGATGACGATGGCACGGTCCACCGGGGGCTGGTCACCAACTCGTGTTCCACCGGTAACCCGCAGCACCCGCGTGGCCAGGCGTTCGATCACCTGGTCGTAGTTCATGGTGATGACCGTCGCCTGGCGGACGTCGAGGACCCGCACGAGCTCGTAGGGCCACTGCGCGAGGCTCTGGTTGCTGGCAAAGGCAGCCTGCTCGGCCTCCACCAGCACCTCGCGGATGGCAATGGCGGCCCGGGCGAACAGCGCTCGGCGCTCGAGGTTCTCCGACGCGTCGAGATGCGGCTGGTCCTCGGCGATACGCGACAGCCACGCCTCGAAGTCGAACCCGGGGCGAGGGGTGCCCGCGGCGGCGCATGAGTCGGGGGTGGTTTCTCCGGCTCGCTCCAGCCCTGCCTGGGTGGCCAGTTCGTCGACCAGCGCGCGTGTCGAGTGGTCGGCCCATCTATCGAGCCTGGGTGCCACCTCGCGAGCCAGGTCGGTCAACAAGGGGAACCTCTCGTGGACGGCGCGGGAGAAGCCAGCACCGAGGACGACCACATCCTTCCTGCCGGCGGGCATGCCGCCCAGTCTCGCGCCAGGGGCTCGAACCGCTACTACTGGTCGGGTGAGCTCCGATGGAGGGCCAGTGGCAAAGTGGCGCGACCCGACCGTAGCGGGTACCTGGTTCTCACATCGCTAGAGGATGACCACGACCACGATGGCGATGGCAACCGCTGGAAGCAGCACGCAGAGGACGCCGAGCCAGGGCCAGTGCGTGCCCGCTCCGTCGGGCTCCACGGCGCCGGCCACATCCCATGGGGTGTCGGCGTCGTCGCCACCCGCGAGCCGTGCCAGCACCTCCGGGCCGTGGCGCTGCTCGGGACGCAGCCCCTCCGCCATGCGCGGACGCGTGCCCCGTCCAACCCCTCCGGTGCCGGGCACCTTGACCTGGTGCTGGTTGCTGCCTCTACGGCCGCCGGTCTTGGTCATGGCACAAACGTGCCACTCCCGAAGCGCCTACCT
>JAJZJY010000745.1 GCA_021809885.1 Actinomycetes bacterium | reverse complement strand
CGGCCTTCCTCGCCCGGCCAGATCAGGCACTCCAGCCAGCGGACATCGTCGTCGCTGGCCGGGTCGAGCGGGTTGAGGTCGATCCCCTGCCGCCAGATCACCTCCGGCACCCCGCCGGGCAGCGGCACAGGTCCCTCGAGGTGGCAGGACAGGGTCGGCGCCTGCGGGTCGGCGCCGGTGACTATGTTCCCGTCGTAGTCGTAGCTGTAGCGGTCGACCAGCAGCGTGAGCCCCGCCGACGCGCCCACCTCGATCAACGCCAACGGCTGGGGGAGTCGCCACAACGCCGGCAGGATCGTGGCGCAACGGGCCGGCTCGTTGGTCTGGGTGCGCCGCTCCAACATCACCGGGACCAGCCGGTCGTGCCGGTCGGCCACCAGGCGGCGCAGGTCAGCCACGTCCGGGACGGCGTCGAGCAGGTAGCGGGCGGCGGCGAACAACAAGTTCGGTTGGCGCTTCCCGGCCGGCAGTGAGGCCAGGAAACCGAGGATGGCCTCGTCGTCGGCGACCGCCAACCCGAGCGACTCGTACGCCGGTGATCGACCCGCCGCCTCCCGCCGAGCGAACCGCCGATAGTTCTCCGCGGTCCCCACACCAGGCTCCAACCCCGACATCCCACCGCCGCCGCCTGCCGGACTTGCAGCCTGTCCCACCATCCCATAGTTCCTCATCTGCGGCCCGGCAAGGAAACAGGAGGACCCCTGCAGGAAGCACAGAGCGACGGGCAGGCGTGCGCCGGCGTGGTCCTGGACCGTGGCCGCTGCCCCGGGCGGCCGGTGCGTCGGGTCGGACGACGAGACGCTGTGGCGGCTGTAGTCAAGGCGGCGGCAAGCCGGTCGTGGCGACGAAGACCATCTCCCGGCCCGGCCGGTCCGGCGCGTCCCGGACGTCCTCGATGACGAACCCTGCCTCCGTCAACGACGCGGCCACCTCGGTCCGGTCCCGGAACCTCAACGTGGAGTCCGAGGTCAGCGTCGCCCCGTCGGCGTGGAACACGAAGCGCGTCCGGAACGACACCAACGGCAACGTCACCTCCGTCAGGTCGATCCAGCTCTCGACCTCTCCGACCCCGGGGACGTCGACTCGCTGCCACGTCGCCGCCCGATTCCACTCCTCCCACGCCCGTCGAGCCGGGTCCCGGGTCTCGAACACCAGCCGGCCCCCCAAGCCAAGCGCGGCGCGGATCGCCTCGAGGGTGGCGTGCCACTCTTCGTCATCGACGAACACCTGGGCGACGTTGCCGGTCATGGTGACCAGATCGGCGTCCAGGCCCGCCGCCGCGCTGGCGTCGCCGTGCACCCAGCGGATCTTCTCGGCGGCCGGCTTGCGACGGGCCACGGCCAAGGAGGCGGCCGCAGGGTCGACGCCGACCACCGAGATCCCCCGCGCAGCGAGCCGGCAGGCCAGTGTCCCGGTCCCGCATCCGAGGTCGACCACGCTGGCGGCGCCGAACTCCTCGACCATCGCCACGTAGGCATCCAGGTCAGCGCGGTCCGGGTCGAGAGGGTCGTACACCTCGGCCAGGCGGGGACGGGCGAACAAGGCGTCGACCACACGCCCAGACTGCCTCACCCGCGTGCGGGCCGCCGGCACACTGCGCACGGCCCGCGCCGAGCGCGACGACGGCTCCGGCGCCCTGGGTAGCGACTGTGGGGGGTGATGACGAGCGGGCGGCGGCGGATGGAGGCCGGCCTGCTGGTGTTGACCGGGACGCCGCTAGGTTCTCCCGCGGACGGGGACGGCCCCCGTGCTGTGGAAGCGGATGATCATGAGTCCACGCTGCGATTCGGGCTGCTTCGAGGGCCCGGGATGACAGACCACGGCGGTGATCCCGGTGAGCTGCTGGCCCATGACGGGGTCAGCGAGGTGTGGCGGACAGGACGGACCGTTCGCCGCCCCTGCCGTCCGTTCACCGCCACGGTCCAAGCGTTCCTCCGTCATCTCAGCTCGCAAGGGATCGACTTCGTGCCCGAGCCGCTCGGCTACGACGACCAGGGCCGAGAAGTCCTCAGCTTCGTGGAAGGCGACATCCCCACCGATCCGCTGCCCGACGCGGTGTGGGATGAGGGGGTCCTCGTCGCGCTCGCCGGGTTGATCCGTCGACTCCACAACGCCGCGGCAGGATGGCTGCCGCCCGCCGACGCCACCTGGGGATCGATCCCCGGCCAGCAGCATGTCGCGGTCCCGGCCCTGTTCGACCGGCCGGAGCTGGTCGCCCACCAGGACTACTGCCCCGGCAACGTGGTGTTCCGCTCCGGGCTGCCCGCCGCCGTCATCGACTTCGACCTCGCCCGGCCCACCACCCGGGTGGCTGACTGCGTCAACGCCATGTACTGGTGGGTGCCGCTCCTCGACCCCGCCGACCGCCGCCCCGCAGCCTGGGACCTCGACGCCGGTCACCGGCTGCGGGTCTTCGCCGACGCCTACGGCATGTCGGCCGCCCAACGGGCCGAGGTGGTGCCGGTGGCCTGCCAGCGCGCCCGGAACAGCGGAGTGACCATGGCTGCCGCCGCAGCCGCTGACCCGACCTTCAACCGGTGGTGGACCGGTGGCCTCCGAGAACGAACGGCGCGCAGCGAGCGGTGGATCACCGGCCACGCCGACGACCTCGCAGCGGCACTCGCCTAACCGTACGACCCCGTAGCCGGCGAAACCCACTCGGTGCCCCGACCGGTTGGCCGTCCGGCACCCCAATCGACATGCGCCCCGACCCCCCGGCCCCCCGACGACTCGCCCAGCGAGCGACCCACGGTGATCAGCGACGAAGGCGATCCCACGACGGGGAGCAGGGCACTCGGTAGCCCCCGCAGAGCACCCGTCATCGAGCCGCTGGTCCCGAACCTCCGATCTGGTTACCCCACGACCGGCATCCCACCGCCCCCCGCCGCGCCAGATTGACGGCTCTCTCTTCCGGCGAGCGGAGCGCATGGCTCGTCCCCGCCCGATCGCCAGGCGCTTCGTTCGGTGCGGGCTACGGGAGATGGTCACCGGACGCTACGCAACGCCGAGCGCCGACTAGGCGTCTGCACTGGCCGCGCGGATGAGCGTTGTTCTGCGCTC
>JAJZJY010000744.1 GCA_021809885.1 Actinomycetes bacterium | reverse complement strand
GGACGTAGTCGACACAGCGATCACGACGGCCTGCGCGCCGGACCAGGTGACGTGTCCGAGCCGCGACGGTTGAGCTCGCTCATCAGCTCCCGGTTCATGGCCCGGGCCGCGTCGAGAGTCTCGGTCAGCTCGCGCCGTTCGGTTTCGAGCTCCGCGATGCGGGCGTGCTGGCGGTGGTTGTCCGCTTCGAGCTCGGCGGCACGTTGTTCGACCTGATCGAGGGCGGGGCCAAGGGCTTCTCCCCGGGCGAGGTCGGCGTCGGCGCCGAGCTGGCGGCAGAGGCGCTCGCGCAGGAGCTTGATCTCCTCTGCGAGGCGACGGTTCTGTTCCTTCGCGTTGGCCAGGTCCACGCGCAGGCTCTGCTCGGTCACCAGCGAACGGGCGGGCAGGGACCAGGCTCGGTCTCGTCCGGCCTGACGCTGCCGGTCCCGGGCGGCGGCGATGCGACCGGCCAGTTCTGGGTCGCCATAGAGAAGTGAGGTCGACACCCCGGCCCGGCGGGCGACGCCGGGGAAGGTGATCGGGTCGCCCGAGGCTTCCATCGCGATGATCATGTCACCGGCATGCTGGCGTTTGGTCCGGCCGTCGTGTCGGCGGGCGCTGCGCAGTGCAGCGCTGTTGTCAGCCATCGCTCGCCCTCCGGCGGCCGAAGGCGACGGGAACGGACTGGCGGACCTTGCGCAGGGTCGCCGAGGCGTCTTCGATGACGGCCCGTTCCTGCGCGGCGAGATCTGCGAGAGTCGCCTCGTGTACGCGGACGTGGCCGACGATGACCTCGAGTTGGCGGCTCAGGTGATCCGCCGCCCAGTCCGTCGCGCCCGCCGCAAGCATGGCCTCGCGTTCCTTGCGCAGCTGGTCGGCGTAGGCGCGCAGCTCCGGTAGGTAGGAGGGGTCGGACTCGAAGTGAGCGCAGCCGGCGCACTGGTAGCGGATCGGGCAGGCCCCGCCGCCGGCACGCACGTTGGTCGGCTCGGAGCATTTGCCCATCGGCACCGCCACCCAGGAGAGGTGCTCACGCAAGTGGCCGGCACGCGAAGACGCGGCGCCGACCGGGCGGGTGAGGCCCCGGTTGTTGATGGTGTGGCGGGCGAGTAGCTCCATAGCGGCGCGCTTGCGGGCATCTCCCACCCGGTAGTAGCCGAGCGTGGTGGACAGGCTGCGGTGGTCCATGAGGTCGCGCAGCACCGAGGGCGCCACGCCTTGGTCAGCCATGGTCTGCGCGTAGGTGTGGCGCAAGGCGTGGGGCTGGATGGCGGAGCGGTCGAAGCCCACCGGGCTTCCGTCGTGATCCAAGGGGCCGGCGTCGATGCGGGGGATGACCGTCATCCAGGACCGGAACCAGGCGTTGACGAGCCCGGTATCGATGTGATTGGCGCCGTCGGCGTTCTTGTGCGGGCGGGGCAACAGCCACAGCCGTTCCGGCGCGGTGGCAGGGAACCGGGAGCGGACCCAGGCCTGCTGGGCGCGCACCGCGGCCACCAAGGCGGAGTCGGCGAGCGGCAGGCGACGTACCATGCGCGCCGCCTTGTGGTTGTCGTAGACCAGCACGTCCTTGCCGTGCTCGTCGACATCGAGGCACTCGAGGTGCAGGCTGGCCACCTCGCCGACGCGTCGGCCGGTGCCCTTGAGCAGCCCGTAGACGAGCACGGCCATCTCACCGGCGTGCTCACCCAAGACGCCGAGGGTTGGGACCCGGGCCGCGCCGGCGGCGCCGGGGACAGCGGCGAGCAGTTCGAGGTTGGCGTCGAGTTGGGCGACCACCCCGGCCGGCAGCGCGCGGCCGGGAGGTTCCTCGGTCAGCCTCGGGCTGCGATCACCGCGGCGGAACGCGAAGATTGGCCCGAGGTCGGCGAGCAGGCCGAGCTCGCGTGCCTCGCGCAGCATGAGGGCGCACTCCTCGATCAGCGCCGCCTTCGCCTTGGGACCCCAGGGTGGGCGACCGGCCGGGAACGAGCGGGAGGCCACGCGGGTCAAGAACCGCTCGATGTCGGAGCGTCCGAGGGTGGCCGGGTCCTCGCCGCCGCCGGGCCCGGACGCGAGCACGGCCGACAGCACCGAGACCGAGCCCACCCGGTGGGCGAGCGCTCCGTCGCCGACCCGGCCGATGGTGGCCGCCGCCCAGGCCTTGGCCGCATCACGCAGCCAGCCCTGGCGGATGCCGGTGAAGTCGAGCCGGCGGCGCCCGGCGACACCGAAGAGGCGCAGGTCCCACACGTCCTTGGCTCGCTCCGCCTCGGGGTCCGCGTAAGCAAGGCTCACCCGGTCGACGCTGAAACGGGCGAAGCGCACATGCGAGCGGTCCCCGATGCCTTCCAGCTGCGCCAGGTAGAACTCGGTGACCGAGGCCACCCCGGAGGCTCGGAGCTGGTCGATCCACGGGCGCATCCCGCCGGTGACCACGCTGACCTGCTCGGCCGCCCGGGCCCCGATGGCGTAGACCAACTCGAGGCGGACCAGCTCGGGCAAGCCTCGCAGGGAAAGCACCCTGCTGTTGACCGGCTGGCGCACCCGGGCCGCCCAGTGCGAGAAGGCGGCGCCGCGTGGTCGCCCCTCGGCCCGCCAGATCTGGGCGTGAGGCACGCACAGGCCGGCGTCGGGATGGGCGGCCGGACGGTAGCAGCAGGCCGCCGCGCACTCGCCGAGCGCCGACAGCGGCAAAGCGTCGGCGAGGAACTCCTCGAACGAATCTCCCTTGCTCCGACGTTTCCACCAGCCGACGCTGTGGGTCTGGCACAGCCCGAAGCGCCCCAACGCCGGACGCGGGCACCCTGGCCCCTCACGGGCTTTCACGGCGCACACCTGGTCGGTGCCACGCCGGCGGGTAAAGACCGCGGGCATCCCGCTCGCCAGCCACGACTCGACGCTTCCAGAGCCAGACTCGGCGAACTGGGTTCGGTGACGAACACATAGCGAGCTGGACCAGTGCCCGTCGCTCGGGCAGCCGGCAACGACACAAGCAGCGACCCGGTGCAACGGGCCGCCCGGCCGGGGCATGATCAGCTGAAGATCGGGGTCCCATTCGCCGGCCAGCCAGTCGTCGCCCATCAGCGAGACCAGCCGCTCGAT
>JAJZJY010000021.1 GCA_021809885.1 Actinomycetes bacterium | reverse complement strand
CCGGGCGGCGCGACCGCCAGCGGCAACGCTCGCCCCGTCGGCGACGGCGCCGGCCACGGCAGCAAGGATCCGATCGCGCGCCGCCGCCGAGATGACGGGGCCGACATCGGTGAGCTCGTCGCCAGGGTCACCCAGCCGCAGGCGACCGGCCTCATCCGCCAGTCGGGCCACGAAGGAGTCGTGGATGCTGCGCTGCACCACCAGGCGCGTGCCGGCGATGCAGGTCTGGCCGGCGGCCACGAATCCGGAGAACAGGGCACCCCGCACGGCGTCGTCGATGTCGACGTCGTCGAAGACGAGGACCGGGCTCTTGCCGCCCACCTCGACGGTGACCCTGGCGAAGCGGCGGGCAGCAGCGGTCGCCACCGACCGGCCCGCCTCCGTCCCCCCGGTGAAGGTGACCTTGGCGACGTGCTCGTGGGCGGCGAGGGCTGCGCCGGCGACCGGCCCGGCACCGACGACCACGTTGATCACGCCGGGCGGCAACCCTGCCTCGATGGCGAGCTCAGCCAAGCGGAGGCTCGTGAGCGGGGTCAGCTCGGAGGGCTTGAGCACGACGCTGTTGCCTGCCGCCAGGGCGGGCGCCACGCTCTTGGACCCGATCATCAGCGGGTGGTTGAACGACGAGATCGTGGCGGTGACGCCCAGCGGGAACCGGGTCGTGTACGACAGGTAAGGGCCCGGGACCGGGATCACGTCGGTCCGGTCGCAGAGGAGCAGGGCAGCGTTGTAGCGATACCACTCGGGGACTCGCGACACCTGCGCCCTCGTCTCCCGGATCGGCCGGCCGTTGTTGACGCTCTCCAGGGCGTACAGCTCCGGCAGGTGGCCCTCGATGACATCGGCGAGTCGCTGCAGGCGGCGGGCCCGCACCTGGGGTGGCAGATCGCGCCAGCTGCCGCTCTCGAAGGCGCCGCGTGCGGAGCGCACCGCCCGGTCGACGTCCTCCTCCCCCGCGGCGGCCACCTCCGCCACCACCCTCCCGGTCGCCGGGTTGCGCACCTCTAACGGCTCAGCTCCAACGGTGTCCGCAGCCAGGCCGTCGACGAACAGCCCGGGCCGTCGGCTCACTTCCTGCCTGTGGTCGGTCGTCAACGCGCCACGACGGCGGGCTCGCCGACGACGATCCGGTTGCGGAGATGGCCGATGCCCTCCACCCAGCACTGCACCTCGTCACCGTGGGCCAGGAACCGGGGTGGGTCGAACCCGACGCCGACGCCGCTGGGTGTCCCCATGGCGATCAGGTCCCCGGGGCGGAGGGCTACGATCCTCGAGATCCCGGCGACGGCCTCTGCCACCGAGAAGATCATCTGGCGGAGCTGGGCGCCCTGGCGGACCTCGTCGTTGACGGACGAGCCGATCCGCCGCTCTGCCAATGGTTCCAACTCCTCGGGCGTCACGATCACCGGTCCCCAAGGGGTGGCGGCCGGCAGTGACTTGCCGAGGTACCACTGGGCATGCAGGCGTTGGAGGTCTCGGGCGGTCGTGTCGTTGAGGACGCTGTAGCCCGCCACGTACTGGAGCGCGTCGGCGACGGGGACCCCGGAGCCGGGACGGCCGATCACGACGAGCAACTCGGCCTCGTAGTCGAGCGCCGGCGCCAACTCGGGTGCCACCACGATCGGGTCGGATGGTCCGCACAGCGCCGCAGCCGACTTGGTGAAGACGACCGGCGCCGGCGGCACGGCCTCGGCATCACCGTTGAAACGGGCGAACTCCTCGGCGTGCTCCCGGTAGTTCTTCCCCAGGCAGAACGGGTCCCTCTCCGGCATGTACGGCATGGAGGGCTCGAAGTCGGCCGGCAGGGCACCGGCGTCGTGCCGGTGCGAGAAGTCCTCCGGGTCGGCCAAGGCGGCGAGGATCACGGACCGCTCGTCGCCGGCGGCGGGGGCGAGCATGCGCCGGCCCCCGTCGCGCTCTACTGCGACCCGTCGGGTCCTCCCGTCGGTGAATGTGCCAATACGCACTGGTGAGCCCTTCCCTCTCCTACTCGGGGATGACCGTCTGGAGCCAGTCGAGCGTCCCCTGCAGGTGCTGACGGACGAGCTCCGGCAGGCGTTGGGCGTCGCCGGCGGCGAGCGCATGGTAGATCTCCCAGTGCTCGGCGTCGGCCCGAGCCCGACCCTCTGCGGAGCGAGCCAGGAAGTTGACGTACAGCCCGGCCCGGTTGCGGAGCTGCTCGATCGTCTCCAACAGCAGGGGACGTCGAGCGACCCGGTAGATGCTCGTGTGGAACGCCTTGTTGCTCTCCATCCAGGAGATCCCGCCAGCGCTCTGCAGGTGTCCTTCGAGGACCTCGCGCACCGATGCCAGGTCGTCAGGGGTGCGCGCCAGCGCCGCCCAGCGTGCCGCCGCCGCTTCCAGGAGCATCTGCAGCTCGTAGATCTGCGAGACGTCGTCGTGTGTTGGGCGGGTGACCACCGCGCCCCGGTGGTTGTCGATGCGGATCAGCCCCTCGGCCTGCAGGCGCTGCAGCGCCTCCCGCAGCGGGGTGCGGCTCAGCCCGAGCTGCTCGGCGAGCTCCCCTTGGTGTATCAGGCTGCCGGCTGGGAGCTCGCCGGTGAGGATCAGCGCCCGGATCTCCCTGGCGGCGGCGTCGGTTGCGCTCATCCGCTCGATCGTCCGGCGGGTGGGCACCTTGGCGGACGTGGCGCCAGCCGGGCCGGCGGGCGCCTCGTCGAGCGTCATGCCCCACCCCCCGCTGCGCCAGGGACGCCCGCCTGCTCACCGCGCCCGGCGCCGGCCAGGCGCACCCCGCCCTGGCCCAGGAACAGGGTTGCCAGGTCGGGTCGGTCCCGCAGGTCAGTGCAGGGCTCCTCCAGGCGGACCCGGCCGTCGGTCATCACGTACCCCCAGGACGAGACCTCGAGGCCGAGGCTGACGCGCTGCTCGATCAGCAGCAACGCCCTCCCGGACTCCGCAAGGCGGGTCACTATGTCCAGCAGCACGCTCCGAGCGATGGTGGGCGCCAAGCCGGCGGTGGGCTCATCGAGGACCATCAGCCGGGGCTGAGCCATCAGGGCGCGCCCGATGGCCAGCATCTTGCGCTCGCCCCCCGAGAGGGTCCGGGCCAGTCGACGCCGCAGCGGCAGCAGCTGCGGGAAGAGATCGAAGATCTCCTCCTGGCGCTCGGCGAGCGCCTGCTTGCGCAGGCGGTACCCACCCATCTCCAGGTTCTCGGCGACGCTGAGCGGGCCGAACACGTCACGGACCTGGGGCACGTAGCCGATCCCGGCCAGGTTCCGCTCCTCCCCCCGCAACCTGGTGACGTCCCGGCCGTCGAGCTCGACGCGACCGCTGAACGCGGGGAGCTCGCCGGTGATCGCCTTGATCAACGTGCTCTTTCCCGCGCCGTTGGGCCCCATGACGAGCACGACCTCGCCGAGCCCCACCTGCAGGCTGACGTCGTGGACGATCGGTACACGGTTGTAGCCCGCACTGACGCCGTGCACCCGCAGGTACGGCGGCGGTCGCTGAGTCGAGCTCGTCGTACCGAGGTCCTCGTCCATCGTCGCGCCCCTACCCTAGGTACGCAGCCTGCACGGCTGGATCCCGGACGACCTCGTCGTAGGTGCCGGCAGCGATCAGCCGGCCGAGACCCATGACGTTCACGTGGTCGCAGAGCTCCTGGACGACTTCGAGCGCGTGCTCGACGATCACCAGTGCGATCCCATCGTCGCGGAGCGACTTCAGGTCGCCGACGAGGCGCTGGACGAGGTGGGGTGCGACACCGACCATCGGCTCGTCGAGGAGCAGCACGTTGGGGGAGCGCATGAGGCAGCGCATGATCTCCACCAGCCGGCGCTGGCCTCCTGACAGCTCGCGACCGTAGAGATCGGCGATGTGGGTCGCCTCGAAGCGGTCGAGGACCTCCCACACGCGGGCATGGACCCGGCGATCGAGGTCACGCTGGGAGCGCCGGCGGAACACGACGTTGGCCAGGGAGGCACCCTCCACGCCGACGCCGGCGGCGAGCAGGTTCTCGAAGGTCGTCATGCCGCCGAACTCGCTCGTCATCTGGAAGGTACGGACCATCCCGAGGCGCGCCCGGCGGTGGGCGGGCAGGCGGGTGACGTCGTGGCCGTCGAGGACGATACGGCCGGCGGCGGCACGCTGCTGGCCTCCGAGTGAAGCGAGGAAGGAGGACTTCCCCGCCCCGTTGGGTCCGATCAGGCCGACCGCCTGGCCGGCGTGCACCTCTATCGACATGCCATCGACGGCACGCACCCCGCCGTAGGCGACCACGACGTCCCGCGCCTCCAGCACGGCTCGGCCGGCGGGCGGCGCGGGCACCTCCCGGTGAGCGTCCACAGCGGTGCCCTCAGCGTTCACCGCAGTCCTCCGGTCAGGGAGGCAACCGGGGTGGACTCGTCCATGGGGATGAGTGGCCGGCCGGTAGCGACGTTCTTGCGCTCCGGTATCAGACCCTGGGGGCGGGCGTACAGGCACAGCATCCAGAGCAGCCCGATGACGATCCACTCGAGGGAGTCGATGAGACCGGGATAGCCGATCTGCGGGAGGAACTGCGGGATCTCCAGGAACACGATCGGCACGAGCAGGATGCCCAGGGCGACGCCCCGGTAGTTGCCGATGCCACCGACGAACAGCGCGGTGAAGATCACGAACGTCTCGGCGTACCCCCACGCACCGGGCGACCACGCTCCGATGTACTGAACCAGGAGCGCCCCCGACAACCCGGCAACGGCGCCGCCGAGGACGAACACCTGCATCCTCAGCACGGTCGTGTTGAGACCGATCGCGATGGCGGCGTCCTCCTGGTCGCGCATCGCCCGCAGCGCGCTGCCCCAGTGAGACCGCGAGAGGTGGCGGACACCGGCGTAGACAGCGCCTGCGATGAGGAGGACCAGACCGCGTACGCCCACTGGTAGGACTGGAGGCCGAGGTTCAGCCACCCGAGCGGCTTCGGCACCCCGGTCAGACCGTTGGACCCGTTGAAGAGGGGCACGTCGCCGGTGACGACTTGGAGCGCGATCAGCGAGACGATCAGCAGTACGGCGCCCTGGTAGTCCCGCCGCATCCTGCGGAGGCTGAACAGGCCGACCACGGCGGCGAGGGCCGCCCCGCCGAGCGTGGCGAGCAGGAGTGGGATCGGGTACGGGAGGTTTGCGCCGAAGATGTACTGCTGGAACGCGCCGGCGCCCGTGCCCGGGCCGAGCGTCGTCGCCGCAGCGATGTAGGCGCCGAACGACTGGAACACGATGAGGGCGAGGTTCACCACGCCGGCGTAGCCGTACTGGACGTTGATTGCGACGCCCGACAGCAGGTCCACGGCGAAGTAGACGACGAGCGTGGAGATGTAGAAGGACCAGGCGCTCATGACAGGGCCAGCTCCTCATTCGCTCCCTTGGTCAGCACAGCGCTCGGCCTGGAGAGCAGCACGACGACGAGGATCCCGAAGCCGGCCGCTGTGGAGTACGAGGCGTTTCCATAGGCAGACACGACCTGGGTGACGATGCCCATCAGCAACGCGGCGAGCACCGCCCCGGCAGGCGAGCCGGCGCCGCCCAGGATGGCGGCGGCGATCACGAGGGACAGGAACAGCTCCCCGGTCGAGTACCCGATGCTCTGGGAGTTGATGATGTAGACGACGCCGGCCAACCCGCACAGGGCACCGCTGAGCAGCCAGGTGAAGATGACGATCCGCCTTGTCTTGATGCCGCACGCCCGGGCGAGCGAAGGGTCGGCCGCCATGGCACGCAGGGCCTTGCCGATGCGGGTCATGCGCAGCAGGGCCTCGAGGCCGAGGAAGATGGCGAGCCCGATGGCGGTGACGATGACCTGCGTCGGCGTCACCGTCACCGGACCGAGGTGGAGCGGGGCTGACTGCAGGACAGTGAACTGCGAGATGTTGTTGCGTGAGATGGCCTGCAGGCTGTAGTCGATCACCAGGCCCAGTCCGAGGGTGACCATCATCATCTCGAAGACCTTGGTACCCCGGGTCGCGAACCGGCGGAGCAGGCCGTGGCCGACGGCGAGCATGACGACGGACCCGGCCACCGCCCCCAGCACCAGCCCGTACCAGGCGCTGATGCCGTGGGCGACGGCGAGGTAGGCGGCGTAACCGCCGATGGTCATCACACCGCCATAGGCGAGGTTGAGGACGTTGGTGAGCCCGAACTGGATGGTGAACCCCATGGCGGCGATCGCGATGATCGAGGCCAGCACCACGCCGAAGACCACTGCCGACAGCAGCGTGTCGAGCACGGTTACGGCACCCCCGTCACCGGGACGGCCTCGATCTGCTTGGCAGTGATCGTGCCGAGGGCAACGGGCTGCGAGCCGCTCGCGGCGCTGGCGACGGCCTCCTCGTTCCCGAAGGAGTTGTGGTAGCGGTTGAAGTCGATGAGGCCCGAGGCGCCGAAGTACTGGATGTGCTTGCCGGCGGCGAGCTCCCGCACCCCCTGGGCGTAGGTGTACACCTTCACCTTGCCCGGGCCCGGGTTCGATACCTGCGTGACGTAGTTGTCGAACACCGACGGCACGACGCTGTGGGCGGCGACCATGGCGAGCGCCATTACGACCATCCCGTCCCAGTAGGTGATGGAGAACGGGTTGTTGAGGTAGGACTGCCACGGCTTGGGCACCTGTGACTTGTCAGCGGTGACCGCCTGCTCGTACGCCGTGACCGCAGGTGTCGTGGCCGACGGCGAGGTGATGAGCGACGTGAAGGTCCGCTGGAACGACGAGCCGAGCGCGCCTCTCACCGCCGTGATCCACGGCGCCGTGAACGTCGCCTCCGTCCCGATGATGGGCACCAGGCCGCCGAGCTGCTTCAGCTCGCCGAAGAAGGTGCCGGCGGTGGCGGCGTCCGACTCGGTCATGACGACCTGCGGGTGGGCTGCCATCAGGCGATGGACCGACGACAGGTAGGTGGGCTGGTCCGGGGTGAGGTTGATGTTGAACACCACCTGGATGTGTAGCGCCTGGAGGCCGGCGATGACACCGGGCTTGTCCCCCTGGGAGCCGGTATCGGTGCCGAAGACGGTGGCGACCCGCGTGAAGCCCTTCTGCTTGGCCCACAGAGCCATCGCGACGCCGTTGGCTGCGTCCGGCGGGAAGAGCCGCCAGAAGTACTTGTCGGTGGTCTGGTCGAAAGCGGACTCGCCGGCCACCGCCGTCATCGGGATCCTCGCCGCGTTGAGCACGGGCACGATCGTGGGAGCGGAGTTGCTGCCCGGGCCGGCGACCATCACCAGGTGGCTCGTCGTGGCGAGCATCTGCTGCACGGCCGGCAGGGCGTCGGCCGGGTCCGCCCGGGTGTCCACCCCCTTGTACACCAGCTTGTGCCCGAGCACCCCGCCGGCCTTGTTGATGGCGTAGATGGCGGGCAGTATGCCCCCCGCCTGGTTCTGGCCCTCGAAGTCGCTCGCGCCGGTGATGGCGATCACCCCTGCGACGGTGAGCGGGTACTTGCCGCTCGACCCTCCTCCCCCGTTGGTGGAAGTCCCGCTGTTGGTGGACCCGCAGGCCGACACGGCCAAGGCCACGGCACCGACGAGCGCTGCTGCCTTCAGTTGCACAGCCTTCACGACTCGACCCTCCCCTGTGACGTCCTCCCTGGACCTCTGCATGCAGCATGTTGCATGCAACATGCGAAGTCAAGCGGCATCTCTCTCATCTCGCGGGGGCGGTTGCCCGTGGGCCCGACGCCAGGATCTGGGAGGGTCTGGGAGATCGACCATCCCGGCGATTGGGTTCGACCGGTCGGGACCTTCCCCCGGGCCGCCACCGGCCGTCGCCGACCGCTACGACGGGGTCCACCTCAGCTGGGCCGGGTTCGTGACGACCGAGGGGTACGTCAGCGGTCTGTCCGAGGACAGCGTGGCCATGCTGCGCTACTGGGGAACGAGCGGACACTGTGGCTCCACGACGTGTTCGGCGAGCCGCAGCCGACCGAGGCGCCGTGCCTGTCCGGAGCGGTCAGCAACGCAACGGGCATCGACGTCAGTCACGGCGATTCCCAGCGACGGCCGGCCGACCTGACCTGGCTCGGCCGCCGGCTCGGACGCCCAGGTCCGTGACCACCCACCAGACCGGCGACACCACGCGACTCCAGCCTGCTCCCGGACTGGATTCTGGGCATCGAGTAGGTTCCGGCTGGTCAACGGAAGGAACACGGTGCAGATTCGCGCCGCGGACAGGCTGGAGGATCTGGTCGCTCTGCAACAGCTCGCAAGCCGGCCGTGGCCCTCTGGCGGTCATCATCCCGGTGGCTTGGGCTGGGCGCTGGCGATCGACGAAGCTCCCGCCGGTCTGCTCGTAGCGGTCGCCGACGGCGAGCTGGTGGGTTGGAGCGGCTGGGAGGACGACACGGTCGAAGTCCACGTCCGAGGCGACCAGCCGACGCTGGCGGCCGAACTGCTGGGTGCCGAACTGGGGGAGATGAGCGCCCCGCCGGCTGGCGTGCTGGTCTTCGAAGGTGATCGAGCAATGGCGCAATTGGCCGAAGCTCGCGGTTTCCGTCCGGACCTCGCCCGACGGCCGGTACACGGCATGTTCCACGACGCTGTCGCCGAGGTCCCATCCGCTCCCGCCGGCTACCGCATCCGGGGACTCGCAGCGGGAGAGGAGCCCGCTCGGGTCGAGGCCCACCGTGCAGCATGGCGTCCGGCCACCCTGCCGTACCCGACCGGGACGAGGCCAGTCATACCACCCGACGCGACCAGCAGATTCGCCCACGAGTACTTCCGAGCAGTCCAGCGCGCCTGGCTGTACGACCCAGCCCTCGACTTGGTGGTCGAGGCGACCGACGGGGCCCTGGTCGGGTGCTGCACCGTGTGGTGGGATCCCGCTCTCAGGGTCGCCGAGGTCGAACCGCTCGGCGTGGTTCCCGAGCACCGCCGGCGTGGCCTCGCCACGGCACTGTGCATGACTGCCGCCGCCATGGTCGGCCTACGAGGCGGCCACCAGGTGTTCATCAACACCGGACCCCGTGAGGATTACCCCGTTCCTGCCCTGACCTACGCTGCCGCCGGGTTCTCCGCCGTCAGGCGAGCCACCGTCTGGACGAAACCGACTGAAGGCGGGACTGCGCCGAGGACCTGACAGTGCTGGACGACTGCAGCGAGCTGGCCGCCTCCCTCGACACGGCCTGGCGTTCCGGTTGCGCAACCTGTCGGCTTCCAGCCCCGCCTGGCCTCCGACCTCGGCTACGGCAAGGCCGTCCACCACGTGATGCGGGCCGTCGCCGAAGCCACCCGAGCCAGCGGCAGATCCCCCCGCCGGCGGACATCGACGCCAGCTTCCTCCTCCCCACCGCCAACAAACCGTTGCACCACCAGCTCAGAGGGCTCGACGTGCGCGGCGCCTACATCCGGACATCGCCGTCACCCACCGCCAGTCGATCCCCGTCGTCCCGGTCGAGCTCACCGCCGCCGAGCAGACCGTCACCGCCGCCGCCCGCATCCGCGCCCGGGACTACACCGCCAACCCGGGCGGCGCTGCCGGACCTGCGAGGTGCGCACCGTCTGCGCCTCGGCGCAGCGCTGACCGCCCGGCAGCCTCCGCCGATTGGCCGGAGCCGCAGGAGCCTGCGCGCCACGATGGTGGGGTGACCACCGCGCCCACGTCCGTGCTGGAGCGTTCCGTCTACGGGGCCATCGAGGCCGCCGGCTACCTGGGTCTACGCCCCGATCGGGTGCGGGCCTGGCTCGACGGCTACGACCGGGCCGGGACCGCCTACCCCCCGGTGGTGCGCCATGCGCACACCGGCTCGGACATCGTGACCTGGGGGGAGTTCGTCGAGCTCGGCTACCTGCGCGAGTACCGGCGGACAGGTGTGCCGCTCCAGAAGCTCCGCCCGGTCATCGAGGCGCTGCGCCACCAGTACGCGACGCCCTATCCGTTGGCGACGGCACGACCGTTCGTGATGGGCAGAGAACTGGTCCTCGAGCTCCAAGAGCAACACGAGCTGCCAGCCGCTATCGCCATCGTGGTGCGCTCCGGTCCGACCGTGGCCCTCACCGCCGAGGTACGACGCTTCTTTCACAAAGTGGAGTTCGACACCACGGGATCCGACGGGGCGGCCCGCCGCCTGCGTCCCGCCGGCCCTGCGTCGCCTGTGGTCATCGACCCCCTGGTCCGCTTCGGGCGGCCCAGCGTGGCCGGCGTGGCCACTGGGCGGCTCTGGGAGCTGCACGACGCCGGCGAGTCGATCCGCGTAGCGCCCGTGGTAGCGCCATAGCGTCCGGTGGCAGCTCGCTACTTCGTCGACGAGAACGACCTTTCCCTCGGCAAGGCGCTCGCCGCCACCAACCCTCGGTCGTCTACCCGGGGCACCCCGACCTGCCGGAGGTCCCGAGAGGAACCCTTGACGACGACTGGTTGCCGGTCATCGGCCGCAAAGCCCTGGTCGTCATCACCAGGGACAACCGGATCCGCTCCCGCAAGACGTAAGGTAGAAAAGCACCTATGGATTGCCTCCGGCGTCCGCGGCTCCGTCCTCAGGAGCCGCGCCCTCGAACGCGGCGTCCCAGTCGCTGTCTTCGCCGAAGTGGGGTGCTGCGTCCTCGCCAGCGAGCACGTTGCGGAACCAGTTCCGCTCGACGTCTGCGAGGTGGCGGACCAAGCCGAGCAGCGAGAGGTTCGATGAAGGCACCGAGCGGCAGCCCAGCTGCGTCGCGTCGAGACCCTGGCATTTCAGCTCCAGCGTCTGACGGTAGGCGCGGAAATAGCCGGTGAGCGTGGCCCGCTCCCCCACGGTCGGTGCGACGCTGCGAGGGTCTGCTCGGGCGGGAGACTCACATGTTGCTCCACCCGAAGCGTCGCTCGACGCCGACCGCTTCGTCCACAGGGTCCGTTGCTGGCTGCGAGTCGCTGTCCACTACGCCACCGTATTCCGCCCGGCAGGTGTGGCCCGCGCCGGCTGCTGTATCGTGCCCATCGGCAGGAAGGCCCGCTCCTCGGCGTCGTGGTCCGGTTGGTAGCCGATGGCCTGGTAGATGGCGTTGGAGGTCGGGTTGGACAGGTCGGTGTAAAGGACGACATGGACGGCCCCGGCGTCGAGCGCAGCGGCGCTGACGGCGGCGGTGACGGCCGCGCCGAAGCCGCTACGACGAAGCGACGGTGGTGTGTACACCGGTCCGACGCGCGCCACGCCTGCGGCTGGGGCGCTGTGGGCTGCCATAGCGACCGGGACGCCGCCTTCGATCCACAGGTACAGCTCCCCCGCCTCGATGCGCCGAGCGGCCCAAGCCGACCAGTCCCCGGCGGGCGCGTGCGGTTGCGCCTCGTCGTGATAGGCGGCCGCCCACCCGGCGGCCAGCCCCGTGTCGCCGGCCCCTGCGAGGCGGCTCTCACCTGTGACATCGGTGGGTGGATGCAGCTCACCGAGGCGGTACATGCGCATCCGCACGTCCACGGTGGCCTTCTGGCACGTGCGTTCCTGCCAGGCGGCGGCGAAGGCGGCTCCTGCAGCGGACTCCCCGTTGACGCCAGGGAGGGGTCGGGCCTGGTCGGCGAGCGCGTCGGCCAACACGGCTGCCGCCCGGTCGGGCATCCGGGCGACGAAGAGACGGCAGGGCGGCGTGTGCATGGCCACGCCGACGACTCGCCCGTCTTCGGTCACCGTGACCCACAGGTCGTTGGGCCCCTTCAGCTGGCGACCGGTGCCAGCCCGTCCGGCGTACACGGCGATGACACTGGCGCTGAAGGGGTCGGATTCCAGGTAGCCCGCCGCCTCTGCCAGGAACGCGGCGGGGTCGTCGAACAACTGGACGTGCATGCCCGAGTATGCCGATCGGGGCGGGCGCGGACGGCGGCCATTTTCGCCAGATCGACGCCGGCCGTAGGCTTCTACCACGAAGGCTGGCCCGCCGATAGAGCGAGGTGAGGTGCCGACGGCGATCCACTCGGCGTCGCGTCGTTGGTGGCTCCCGGCCGGCGGCGGGCATGAGGGCGGCGCATACGGCGGCCCGAGGGGTGGCGGGCCCACCACGGGTGCAGCTTGCGGGGGTGGAGGGCGGCGTGGCCGATCTTCTCCTGTTGGGCGACGGTGTTGTTGGCGGCGATGGGCAGGTTGTCCTCGATGAGGCGACGGTCACTCATAAGCGACTCAGGCTCTCCAGATCACGGGAGGCGATACGAGCTGCCGCGTTTGGTCCCCTCTCTCACGATCAGGCCCTCGTTGACCATACGACGGAGCAGGCCCAGCGCCTGGGAGCTGTCGACGCCCAGCGCCTGGCGGACAACGGTGTTGGTGAGCGGGCGGTCGGCCGCCAGCCGCAGCAGGATCGCCTCGTCGCTCGGCGCGGGCGCCAGCGCCGCCAGGTGGTAGGACGCGCCGCCGCGCTCACCTCGCTGTGAGATCAGACCACGTTCGCGAAGTCGACGCAGGACGGCTCTGGCCTGGGTACTGTCCACCTGCAGGAAGCGGCGAACCTCCGCGTTGCTGGCGGTGTGGCGGCGGGCGAGCTGCACGAGGACCAGCAGCTCCTCGGCGTCGAGGTCGTCGGTGCGCCGGTAGTGCTCCAGCCAGGCCCGCTCCTCCACCGTGATGAGCCGACCGGTGGGCAGCTCGGCACGCAGCATGGCGCTGCTGTCCGCGAAGACCGGCTCGGGCAGGAAGTCGTCACGGAGGCTGTCCTCGATGAGGTCGATGCCCCGACCACTGTCCTCGGCAAGTCCCAGCTTGCGCAGGACGTCGATGACGTGCGGGTTGCGCGGCGCCTGGGCCTCTCGCATGGTGGCGATTGTGACCGGCTCGGGCAGCGACCCCGGTGAGGTCACCACCAGGGCGCCGGGCCGTACTTCGACGACAACCGCCGACCGATCGAGTTCGTAGTTGCGGTGGGCGACGGCGTTGGAGATGACCTCGCGGACAGCCGCCGGCGGCAGCCGCGGGAGGTCACTGCGGGTGGCTCCGGTGACGACCATGTCACTGCCAAGATCTCGGAGCACCAGCTCCACCGAGTGTGCGATCTGCTGGTCGATGGGTCCGGCCACCAGCTCGCGGCGGACGTAACCGGTGTCGACGTCCGACTCGTATCCCCGCACGTCCACGACGTACTTGTCGGACCGCAGCGTCTCGGTCGGGTCGGTGAGCAGCAGGGCCCCGGCGACGGTGAGCGTGCCGTTGCCGGTGAGCAGCCCTCGCTCCCCTAGGCGGTGGTCGATTTCCCGCCTCGTCCGCCACCCGTGCGCTCGGGCCAGCCGCTCCAGCGCCGACTGGTCCAGCTGGTCAGCGGGTACGCCGCTGTCGGAGTCCTCGAACCACCGGCGGCGCCGGTCGGCCAGGAAGTCGTGCAGCGCCACCCCGAAGAGCGCCACGTTGTGGCCGCCACTGCGCACCAGGGTGCGACCGTCGCTGGTCTGGGCGAAGCCCTCCTGGCGCGGTGCCACGATCACGGCGACGACCGGACGACCGTCGACTGCCACTTCACGGATCTCGTAACGGCCGACGTCGTGCGAGTCACGCGCCGCTGCGTGGATGGCGTCGTCCAATCCCTGGTCACGCCCGCGCCCCACGACCGTGCGATCGTCTCGCACGCCGATGAAGATGACCCCCCCGGAAGCGTTGCTGAAGGCCACCATCGTCTCGGCGATGGGACGGCGACCCATGCCGGTCTTCAACTCGACCTGCTCGTGCTCCCGGCTGACCAGGCGGGCGAAACGCTCGGCGCTCAGGCTGGTCGGGACCTCCACGGGGCGAGTATGACACAGATATAGAGAAAGGTTGACCCCTCTCTGTAAGGCCCCCGATCTTCGCGCATAACTGCTTCATATCGGCGGCCAGGCCGGCCAGGGGTGGGCGCATCTCACCTTCGGGCCGCTTGCTCGATGGCGGCGGCCGCGACCCGGTAGCCGGTGACCTGGGCGATCTCCTCGACACCGACCAAGCTGCCGGCCGGGTCCTGGATGGTCACCAGTCGCTCGCTGTCGCTGCCCGCTCCGCAGACCACGACCATGCCCGCCCGAACCGACGACCGGCCTCCTCGGCAGCCTCGACGTCGACGTCGACGTAGGTCGCAGGAGGAGGTTGGGCGACCAGCGGAGCCTCCGGCCCGAGGTGTGGCAACGCCGTCCACGTGGGTCGTGCGGCGGCCGGCGGCACCTCGGCCCACGCCACGACCATCTCGATCGCCTCCCAGTGGCAGGCGTAGATCACTGCCTTGGTCCCCTCGTCAGCCAACGCCCAGGCGACCGACACCGACTTCGGCGGGGAGAAGGTCAGGTCGAACCCGGCAACCGGCGGCCTCGCCGCCGGAACGCTGCGCGCCCCGCCCGGGGAACCCCTCTCACAGGGTCAGTCGGCTCCCCGAGCATCGCCCGGAGCTGTTCCTCGCCCACGACCTCGCCGGCTGGGATCCCGACCCCGTCGCCCAGGTCGGCAAGACCGGCCCCGACCCACACCCGCGGTGGCGTGCCCGACGAGGCGTAGTAGCGGGTCAGGCCGCCGGAGCGCTCCGCAGCGCCGTCGCAGGCGGCCACCGACTCCATCAGATAGCGGAACCCGCCACCCAGGCTGATGCGTCGGATCGAGATCACTGCACCCTCGGGAGTTGCAGCCGGGCTCGGGGCGTCGGCCCTGCCCGCTACGCCACCTCGATCGGTCACGCAATTCGGCTTCCCTGTGCTCGATGGGACAGCTTGCGGTGGCGGTCGGTGACGTGCACCCGGCTCGCTCAACAGGCGGGGCCTACAGCGTCGTCAGGGGAAAGGAAGGGCTGCTAGCCACGTCAAGTCTGTCCTTGGGTGTCGCGGCCCGTGCAGACCACCGGTACGGTCAGGTGCGTGGCTGTCGAACTCCGTCCTCTCAGTCCCGCCGATGCGGTTGCCCACTGCGAAGGCGAGGACGCGCTGACGGTCCGCTGGTTGACCGGCGCCCCCGGAACGCTCGAGGAGACCGAAGCGCACTTTCGCCGCTTGGCGGACAACGCCGCGGCGAGACGGGGCAAGCGGGGCTTCGGGGTGTGGCTGGACGGGCGGCTGGCGGGCTACGTCGACTGCGACCCCGGCGTGCGGGACCACCTACGGCCCGGCGATGTCAACCTGAGCTACGCCGTCCACCCCTGGGCACGAGGCCGCGGAGTGGCGGGCGCCGCGGTGCGACTGATCTGCGCATACGTCCGGGACCGGCCGGATCGGCGCACGCGCCGCGATCCGGGTGGCGGCGGCCAACGCCGCGTCGGTACGGGTCGCTGAGAAGTGCGGCTTCGAGCACGCCGGCGAGTTCACATCGACGACCGACGTCGGCCCCGACGACAGGCCCCGTGCGGATGGGGCTGTACCTGCTCGACCTTTGAGCCTTCGCTGCAAGCACGACCGCTTGGCTGGCGCAACCCGGCACGGCGACGGTGAGAGCGCGTAGGTGCAGGAGGTCGGAGCGTCCCGACACGACCGGTGTCGGGCCCAAGTCGAGCTCTCGGCGCCGATCGCGGCGGTCAGGAGGCTGGTCGGGGGGACTCGTCGGGCCGCTCGCCCGCTCTCGATGATCATGTCGGGGTCGCCAGCGAGGAAGTTGACGACTTGCCCCCGGTCCAGGCCGGTGGTGTCGGCGGTCCAGGTGGCGGGGGTGGCGGGGTGCAGTTCGAGGTGAAGTGGGGGTAGGCCTCGCGTTGCGAGCCGGCCAGTCGCGGTCTTGGTCAGCGTGAGGCGCCCGCAGCTGACGGCGACGTCGATCACGGCGCCGGCACGCCCGTAGCGGGGCCTGCCCATCGCCGGGCCCCCGGGCCGGCGAGCCCGCCGGTCGGCTCGAGCAGTCGCGGTGGGTCGACCTGGAGCAGCTCGGTCCACCGCCATTGCTCGACCCGGTCGGTGAAGGCGCCGCCGGAGGCCAGCGAGTTGGCGCACACGGCGACGGCGAGGTCACGGTCGGGGCAGACCCACAGGTAGGCCACCTGGCCGACGGTCGATCCTCCGTGGGAGAGGACACGCTGGCCGGCATGGTCGGTGATCAACCAGCCGAAGCCGGCCCACCGGCTAGCCTTGGTGCCAGGGAGAGGTGCGAGAGCGGCCGAATCGGACTCACTGCTAACGGCGCGACGAGCCTCCGTGCGGACTGAGTGCTACCAGCGCAGATCGGCCAAAGTAGCTGGCCATGGGCCATTTTTCGCCCACGGAGCATCCTCCGCTGATGGCCGCTGTTGGCGGTCTCTCTCGATCTGCTGTCGGATCAGAGTCGGATCGGAAGGACTCTGTCGACCGTGGCGAATCGGACCCACTATAAGTGGGTTCGGCGTCGCGTTGGAGGGGGCACTGCCGTGCGTCCCATGCCCGACGTGGCAGCCCGTCTCTGGGCAAAGGGGGGTGGCTGGTCAAGGCGAACACGCCCGGCCGTCGCTGCGATCCAAGGGCACCTGACCCCGGACGCGCTAGACCCCGGTAGTCCCAACCGTCCGGACCCTCGGGCCCACTTCCCACAGCTTCTGCCTTGGACGGCCATCAAGATGGCGCTGCCGTTCTTGGCGTCATCATCAGAGGCATCCGAGCCGCCGCCGCAGGCTTGCCGACAGCCGCGGCGCGCCGCCTCTACCGAGGCCGGCGGCAAGGTCGCAGGGCGCCACCGGCGGCCGTTGCTTCTCGGAGGCAAGACGGCCGACGACATCGAGGAACGCCATCGGCCGGCGGCGGAGCAGGCCCGTCAGGTAGTCATCCGCCGACGAGACGGTCACGTCGTGCTCGGTAAGGAAGTCGCCGGGGAAGTCACGTCGGTTCCGAGTCAGCAACACCGTGGCGCCCCCGAACGCGCACGCGGCGGCATGCACCCTGTCGTCAGGGTCTCGGCCCGGAACGTCCTGCACCCGGTCCCGGTAGGTCGTCGGGTCGATCTGGGTCGTTACGAAGAATCGGCGGATCGCCGCCGACACCGACCTCGCGGTCTCCGGGGTCCGCTTGCCTTCACGCACGATCACCCGCTCCCACTCATCGAGCAGCTCGTCCGTCCACACGAAGTCGATCAACAAGTCCTCGGCCAACGAGAGCACCAAGTCCATGACGCTGAATGGGAACAGCTCGTTCGCATCAACGAACACCCGATCCCGCCCGCTCACCCCCGACCAGCCGGCGATCCCAACACCGCACGAATCGCGTCCGAACCCTGCCGGCGGCGATCTCGTTCCTCGGCAAGGGTCAACACGTCACTCACCTTGATCCGGCGATGCTTGCTCCCCGGCAGGCGGCGGAACTCCAACGTGCCGTCGGCCAACAGCCGATCCACGAACTGCCGGGTCACCCCCAACAGGTCGGCGGCGCCAGCCGGCGTGACCTCTCGGTCGGGACGCAGGACGATCAACTGCTCGCCCTTCGCCACGCCCTCGAACATCTCCCGGACCGCGGCGCCAAAGTCACTCGTCGGATCGGCCTCGGCCGCCAAACGAGCCGCACTCGCCCGCGCATCAGCGTCAGGTGCCACCAACACGCTCATCGAGCCAGCGACCGTAACCATGCAGACAGACTACCATCACCAGCAATAACTGCAACCAACGTCAGGATGTGATCCCCTTCTGTGCGGGTTCGTGTCGGAGAGCGACAACCCGTTCTACGAGGTTGGGACCACCGATCTGTGGCTTCCAGCCGCTTGACCAGCGGTTATGACCTCAGGCTGACGGACAATGCCCGGTCAGTGTCGCACCGGTAAGCGAAGCACTGTCACCTGTGGAGGAAACGTGGGCGCTTCGGCGAGCCGGTGGTCGTCGGTGAGGAAGTCGCCACCAAGGTCCTCGGCCAGGGCCACATAGATGGCGTCGGCTGCCATCAGGTTGTGGCGGTACCGCCAGGCCGCAGTGACGAGCGGTGCCACCGAGGCGTGGTGCAGGTGCCACGAGGCGAGCCGGCTGACTGCGGCGGTGGCCT
>JAJZJY010000743.1 GCA_021809885.1 Actinomycetes bacterium | reverse complement strand
CGGAACCGCAGCGACTTCGCCCGACCTCCGGAGATGCGCACCGAGGTGCCCGCCGCCGCCGGAGACGGCCAGGGGAGCCCGAGGGCGAATGCCGCCAGGCTGACTGCCGCGACCCGGTACGCGTAGGACTGGACGAGGAGGGAGGCCGCCACCGTGCGGTCGCCTGCAGCGTGGGCGGCTCCCTCGTCGATCGCGGTCTCCAGGTCTGCAGCGCTGATCGCGTCGCAGTCGTGCCAGCCTGCTTCGGACTGCGGAGGTTCGCCCAAGGATGCCCGCAGGTGGGCGACCCTCGAGCAGACGGCTGCGAGCACCTCGTCGATTCGGGCGCTCACGACAGCCGTCCCTCGGAGATGATCTGGTCGAGCATCGTGAGGTCGAGGTGCGCCTCGAGCGCGTCGGCCAGCCGGTCGATCCGTTCCGCGCGGGCGGCCGAGAACGACCCGGCCTGGACCACGTGCTTCCCCGCCATCCGCGCGACGCGTTCTAGTACGGCCGCTCTCGCCGCGTCAGCCTCGAGGAGGCCGTGCAAGGTGGTGCCCCACACCGCGCCACCGGCCGGGGTCGTGCCGACGGTGCCGTCGGCTCCGCCGTCGTCGAGGGTGACGAGCGGAGGGGCGTAGGCCGTCACGACTCCGTGGTGGATCTGGTAACCGCTCGCCCTCTGCCCGAACAGGTCGCCGTGGCACCACCGGGTGACCTTCTCGGGCCCGAAGTCCGTCGCCGCGTCCAGCAGCCCGAGCCCGTTCGTCGAGGCGTCGGACGACTCCACTCCCTCGGGGTCGGCGATCGAGCGCCCGAGCATCTGGTAGCCGGCGCAGATCCCGAGCACCGTGCCCCGCGTCCTCTCGACGGCACGGTCCAGCCTGCGACGGCGCAACCAGGACAAGTCGGCGACCGTGCTCTTGGATCCGGGGATCACAAGCAGGTCGGGCTGCCCGACGTCGCGGGCGTCGTCGATCCAGCGCAGTCGCACCCCGGGCTCCAGTCGCAGCGGGTCGACGTCGGTGAAGTTGGCGATGTGGGGCAGGTGGACCACGGCCACGTCGAGCAGGTCGTCGGAGTCGAGCAGGTCGCCGGGGTCGAGCCGCTGGGCGCCAGCGGGGGGCCGAGTCGCGTCCGCGCCGTCCGTCTCGACCCGATCGAGGTGCGACGGCCGGGAGAGGGCGAACGAGTCCTCGCTGTCCGTGTCGGGACCGTCCAGCCAGGGCACGACTCCGAGGGTGGGCACGCCCGCACGCTCGTAGAGCCCGGACGTTCCGCCGGACAGGAGGGCCGGGTCACCTCGGAACTTGTTGATCACGAAACCCTTCACGTGCCGGCGCAGGTCGTCGGGCAGGATGGCGACGGTCCCGAAGAGCGAGGCGAACACCCCGCCCAAGTCGATGTCGCCCACGACGACAGCCGGGAGGTCGGCCGCATGGGCCAAGCGGAGGTTGACGATGTCGTTGTCGAGCAGGTTGATCTCGGCCGGGCTGCCCGCTCCCTCGAGGATCACCACGTCGTAGCGCGCGCGCAGGTCAGCCAGGGCCTCGAGGACCAGGCCGAAGAGCTCCGGCTTGCGTCGGTGGTACTCGGCCGCCGTCATCGTGCCGAGCGGGCGGCCCATCACGACCACTTGGCAGAGGTTGGTGCTCATGGGCTTGAGCAGCACCGGGTTCATCGCGACCTCCGGGCAGATCCCGGCCGCTGCGGCCTGCCAGGCCTGGGCGCGTGCGATCTCGTGGCCGGCCGGCGTGACCGTCGAGTTGTTCGACATGTTCTGGGCCTTGAACGGCGCCACCCGGGCGCCCCGCCGTGCATAGTGTCGGCACAGGCCGGCCGTGATCGTGCTCTTGCCGGCATTGGACGTGGTGCCGCACACCATGACTGCGCCTGAGGGAGCCGATCCCGCCCGATGGTGCACTCTTGACGTCTCCCGCGTCGAATCTCTCCGCCAGCACAGGTCTCCTGGCTCCCGGATCGACGCTCGCCCCGGCCTTCCAGTCCTGTGGGACCGTGGCCTCAGCTGGGGTCTGCTCCCCGGTTACAGTTGCGGGACAGCCCCGGCTTCTCACCGGTGTTCCCTGTAACCGCCGGCGACCATATCAGTCATCAGTCCGCTCTGCCTGTACTCAACCTCCGCCGACCGTGAACAACCTGCCGCGTGTGCTGCTGCTCGGGGGGACGACCGAGGCCCGCCGTCTCGCGGACGCGCTCTCGGCACGAGACGATCTCGAGCTCGTGACCTCGCTGGCGGGCCGGACGGCGGCACCCGCGACCGCGGCCGGGCGCCGCCGTGTCGGCGGGTTCGGCGGCACCGACGGGTTGGTCGCATACCTGCGGTCCGAGCGGGTCGCAGTCCTCGTGGACGCCACCCACCCGTTCGCCGCAGGGATGCGCTGGCGCGCACACGACGCCTGCGTCGAGACCGGGGTGCCGAGGCTCCGCCTCGAGCGATCTGGCTGGGAGGCCCTGACCGGCGACCGCTGGACTGTCGTGCCCGACGTCGCCGCCGCGGCAGCCGCCATCTCGGCTGGCTCGGCTCGGCGCGTCTTCCTTACCACCGGGCGAGGTGACCTGGCCTCGTTCGCGCCCGCCGCAGACGGGTGTCGCTGGTGGCTGGTCCGGTCGGTTGATCCTCCAGCGCGCCTGCCCTTGTGGCCCGCGGAGGTGATTCTCGACCGTGGTCCGTTCAGCGTCGAAGCGGAGGCACAGCTCCTGACTCGTCACCGCATCGACCTCCTCGTGACCAAGAACAGCGGCGGGGACGCGACCGTCGCCAAGCTCCGGGCCGCGCGCGCACTCGGCGTAGCGGTCCTCGTCGTCGACCGCCCTCCGTCGCCGGACGGTCCATCTGCCAGCACCGTTGCCGCCGCTCTCGACTGGGTGTGCGCCACGCTCGGCATCTCGACCGCCGGCTGACTGCCCGCCGGCTGACTGCCCGCCGGCTGAATGCCCGCCGACTGACTGCCCGCCGACTGCACGGCTTCTAGCAGGTGACTTCGAAGTGGTGGCTGCGGAACCACGCCGGCGGCTTCACCGACCGATCGCTCTCCTCGTAGTGATCGAGGTGCTCGGTGTAGCTCGTC
>JAJZJY010000742.1 GCA_021809885.1 Actinomycetes bacterium | reverse complement strand
CTGCTCGTCGACCGGGCGGCGTTCCCGAGGGACAAGTGCTGCGGCGACGGCCTCACCACCGGCGCCCTCCGCCGGCTGGAGGCGCTCGGCCTCGACCCCCAGCGGCTGCCGACGTGGGAGCCGGTGCGCACCGCCCACGTCCGGATCCCCGGCGGGGAGATCGCCTCCCTCGAGCTGCCCGCCGGCGCCACCTACGCCGCCACCGTGCAGCGCGTCGAGCTCGACGCCGCGCTCGTCGGCGTGGCCCGGCACGCCGGCGTCCAGGTGGAGGACGGCTGCGCTGTCGTCGGTGCCCGGCCCGCCGAGTGCGGCTCCGGGGTCGAGCTCGAGCTGGAGGGCGGCGCCACGGTGCGGGCCTGGTACGCCGTCGCCGCCGACGGGATGTGGTCGCCGCTGCGGCGCGCCCTCGGCCTCGGAGAGCCCGCCTACCTGGGCGAGTGGCACGCCGTCCGCCAGTACCACCGGCGCGTCGGCGCCGCCGCCCGGGACTTCTGGGTGTGGTTCGAGCAGGACCTGCAGCCCGGCTACGCCTGGTCGTTCCCGCTGCCGGGCGGGCGGGCCAACGTCGGCTTCGGGCTTCGGCGCACCCCAGGCGAGCGGACCGGGTCGATGAAGGCGCTGTGGGCGGACCTGCTCGCCCGCCCCCACATCGCCGCCGTGCTCGGTCCCCTGGCCCGGGCGGAGGAGAACCTCAAGTCGTGGCCGATCCCCGCTCGCATCGGCACCACCCGCCTCGCCGCCCTCGGCGGCCGGGTGCTGTTCGCCGGCGACGCCGCCCGGGCGGCGGACTGCATGACCGGCGAGGGGATCGCCCAGGCGCTCGAGACCGGCGAGCTGGCGGCGAGGATCGCTGCGGCTTCGGGGCCGGCGGCCGCCGGTGACGCGGCCGCCGCCTACCGGGCCGCCATCCGCAGGGGCATGGCCATCGACGACTGGCTGTCCTCCCGCTTCTCGGCGGTCCTCGCCGCCGAGCGGGGCATGCGGGGATGGTTCCGCCTCGCCAACGCCTCGGCGGGGAGCCGGCGCCGGTTCGTGCACTGGATGTTCGAGGACTACCCCCGCGCCGGGTTGATCACCCCGTGGCGCTGGCACCGCGGCTTCCTGCACCCACCCGGCCCCTATCCCGGGTAGGGCCGCAGCTCCGCCGGCGCCTCGTTCCGGCCGCAGCGAGTGGGCTGCCTCCGGCTGGCCGCCTGACGAGACCTGCGGCTACGGTCCGCGTCCATGGCTGATCTCGGTTTTGACGGCAAGGTGGCGATCGTGACGGGCGCGGGCGGCGGGCTCGGGCGGGAGCACGCCCTCCTGCTCGCCGGGCGCGGCGCCCGGGTCGTGGTCAACGACGTCGGCGGCTCCGTCCACGGCGACGGCTCCGACCTCGGCCCGGCCGAGACTGTCGCCGAGGAGATCAGGGCCGCTGGCGGGGAGGCCGTCGCCGACGGCCACAGCGTCAGCACCGCCGGCGGCGGCGAGGCGATCATCCAGACGGCCATCGACGCCTTCGGCCGGGTCGACGTCGTGGTCAACAACGCCGGCATCCTGCGGGACAAGACCTTCCAGAACATGACCGCCGACCTGCTCGACCCGGTCATCGACGTGCACCTGCGGGGCGCCTTCCACGTGACCCGGCCGGCGTGGCTCCACTTCCGCGAGCAGGGCTACGGCCGGGTCGTCAACACCTCGTCCAACTCCGGGATCCTCGGCAACTTCGGCCAGAGCAACTACGGCGCCGCCAAGATGGGCCTGGTCGGCCTCACCCGGGTCCTCGCCGCCGAGGGCGCCAAGTACAACATCAAGGTCAACGCCATCGCCCCCCTCGCCCGGACCCGCATGACCGAGGATCTCCTCGGTGCGGCGGCCGAGAAGCTCGAGCCGTCGCTCGTGTCCCCCGTCGTCGCCTACCTGGCACACGAGAGCGTCCCGGTGAGCGGCGAGGTGTACTCCGTCGGCGGCGGGCGCGTCGCCCGCTTCTTCATCGGGATGACCCGCGGCTACGCCGACGCGTCGCTCACGCCCGAAGGCGTGCGGGACCACTTCGAGGAGATCCGCGACGAGGCCGGCTACACCGTGCCGGCGGGGCCGGCCGACGAGCTCCAGGCGCTGTTCGAGATGATCGGCTGATCCCGTCGCACGAGCCCGCCGGCAGGCTCAGCCGAGCGGGCAGCGGGCGTGGACCTCCCACCTGTCGCCGTCGGGGACCATCACCCACAGCTCCCGGGCACGGCAGGTGATCGGGAGGTGCCCCAGCAGGTCCTTGACCACCGGCTCGAGGGAGGCGACGTCGCCCACCGGCGCGTGGGCGACGGTGAGGTGGGGCACGACCTCGGCGAACTCCCCCGCCCACGGAGGCGTCCCGAAGCGCTCCGCCAGCGCCGCCGTCAACCGCTTGAACGGCTCGGCCGGCTGGGGGACGAGCCACATGACCCGCCGCCCGAACCACGCCACGTCGACCAGGTCGAATGCCCAGCCGGCCGTGGCCGCCGCCACCTCGCCGACGGCGGCGAGCTGCCCACCGGTGATGCGCTGCGGGGCGACCCAAGGGACGATGAGCGTCACGTGGGCGGGCACGCCGGCGAGAGCGGCCGGGTCGTACTGGTGGCGCCACGGCCCGACGGCGGCATCGGCCTCGGGCACCGGCACGAGGATCGCCGAGCGCGCCCGTCCAGAGCTCGTCCCCACCTCGGCGCGCAGGTAGCCGGGCTCATCCACGGGCGACGAACACCTCCTCCAGCAGGGCGGGAACAGCCACGTCCAGCTGTTCGTAGGTGCAGTCCTCGGGGCGGCGGTCGGGACGCCATCGCCGGAAGCGGGCCGTGTGCCGCAGGCGCTCGCCCTGCATGTGCTCGTAGGCGGCCTCGACGACCAGTTCTGGCCGGAGCAGCTCGAAGCTCAGGTCCCGCCCGGCGCTCCACCGGCTACCCCCGTGGGTCCGCGCCGCCCTGCCTGCGGGGGTGTCGTCGCCCGCCAGCTCGGCCCACCCGGCGGAGGGGTGCCCGCCTCCGGTGCGGTAGGGGGCGAGCTCGGCGACCAGCCGGCGCCGGTCGGCGGCGGGGAAGCTGCCGATGACCCCGAC
>JAJZJY010000020.1 GCA_021809885.1 Actinomycetes bacterium | reverse complement strand
GCGCACTACGTCTCCACGGCCACACCAACATCGCCAGAGCGCTCCGCCACATCGCCCGCAACATCACACGAGCGCTCACCATCCTCGGGCTATAACAACCCGACTACCGCGCAACCCTGGGTACGACACCAGCGGAACCTGCGAACCCATCGCCACCATCCCGGAGCTCGTACTGCCCATCGGGCCGACGCCAACCCCATCCCAACGCCACGGCGCCGCACACTGTACCGGCCGTCCATAACCGCAGGCACCAGAACGGCCACCTCCAACAATGAACCCCAGGGACCATCCCTCACACGGGCGTCGCCGACATCCCACCGTCCACCGGCAGGACGGCTCCAGTTACA
This sequence comes from Actinomycetes bacterium, assembly GCA_021809885.1. GTDB lineage: Bacteria > Actinomycetota > Acidimicrobiia > Acidimicrobiales > Palsa-688 > JAKAQB01. The sequence goes on along the minus strand of JAJZJY010000020.1, from coordinate 17,544 downwards.
AACGTGGACGCGTCAGTAACGAGAAACAGGACCGCACCCACGATCTCGGTCGGCGTTCCTATCCGCTCCAGCGGGTACTGCTGCACGCGAGCCAGGTACGCCTCATCCCAAGCCGCAGCCACGTCGGTCCGGAACGGGCCGGCCATGATGGCATTGACCCGCACCGCTGGTCCGTAGGCGGCGGCAAGACCCCGGGTGAGCGCGTTCAGACCGGCCTTCGCCGCCGCATAGGGCAGCGACTCTGGGCTCGGGCGCACAGCGGCGACACTGCTGATGTTGACGATGACACCGTTGCCGGCGGCATGCATGCGCTCCCCCACGAGGACACTCAGCCTGAACGGGCCTTTCAGGTTCACCGCGACGACCTTGTCGAAGAGATCCTCGCTGACCGCCGACAGCTTCGGGTAGATGGGCGACATACCGGCATTGTTGACGAGCACGTCGACCTGGCCGAGCTCGCCATACGCCGCTTCGACGAGGCCATCGATCTCGCCCCAGTGCCCCACGTGACACGCGCGGGCAAGTACCGTGCGGCCAGTCAACGCTCGCACCTCTCCTGCGAGATCGTCGCAGGCATGCTGCTTCCGGCTTGTGACCACCAGGTCTGCGCCGGCCCGGGCGAGGGCCAGAGAAATCTCCTTGCCGAGACCCCTGGTCGCACCGGTCACCAAGGCGACCCTGCCCGAGAGCGGCAGGCTGGCCCTTGCGTCACCGCTCACTGTGCCACCACACCCAGCGCGCTGGACCGAGGTGACTGGGCCCTCATGGCCGTGCCCGCTCCGCTGCATCTGTCCGTTCCGCCCGCTCGAGCACTTCGCCCAGGCGCTCGCGGGCCTCGTGGCGCGCCCGAGGCACGTGATAGCTGGGGAACAGGTCCTCGGTCGGCTCGTACCTGCCCAGGATCTGCCGCGCCAGCGTGACTTTGTGGATCTCAGTCGCACCGTCGGCCAGACCCATCCGGAAGGAGTCGATCACCATGTCCCCAAAGGGCATCTCGTTGGAGACTCCGATCGACCCGTGCAGCTGGAGGGCCCGCGCTGCGACGTCGTGGTACACCTTCGGCATGGCGGCCTTCACCGCCGAGATGTCAGCCCGGACGAGCTGGTAGTCCTCGTAGCGGTCGATCTTCCAGGCAGTGCGGAGCACAAGCAGGCGGAACTGCTCGATCTCGATCCACGAGTCAGCAATCATCTCCTGCACCATCTGCTGGTCCGCCAAACGCTCTCCCCGGGTGGTCGTCCGCGACAGCGCGCGCTGGCACATCGCGTCGAACGCCCACCGCACACGTGCGACCGTCCGCATGGCATGGTGGATCCGGCCGCCACCCAGTCGAGTCTGCGCGACAAGGAAACCCTCACCTGGCTGGCCCAGCATATGATCCGCCGGGACGTGGACGTCGTGGTACCGGATGTACGCGTGCGTTCCCTCCCCGACGGGCTCTCCCGGAGCGCCGACGTTCCTGACGATCTCGACCCCAGGCGTGTCCGCCGGAACCACCAGAGCCGACAATCGGCGGTGCGGTGGCGCGTCCGGATCGGTCACGACCATCACGATGAGGAATGCCGCGTAGCGCGCGTTCGACGAGAACCACTTCTCGCCGTTCACGACCCAGTGGTCCCCGTCGAGCTCGGCCCGCGTCCGGAACTGAGTCGGGTCGGTCCCGCCCTGTGGCTCGGTCATGGAGAAGCACGACACGATCGCCCCATCGAGCAGAGGCTCCAAATAGCGATGCTTCAAGTCTTCGGTGCCGAAGTGCGCAAGGATCTCGGCATTTCCCGAGTCCGGCGCCTGGCATCCGAACACGATCGGGCCACTCGACGAGCGGCCGAGGATCTCGTTCATGAGGGCGAGTTTCAGCTGGCCGTACCCCCGGCCGCCGAGTCTGGGGCTCAGGTGACAAGCCCACAGCCCGCGTTGCTTCACTGCCCGCTGTAGTGGCCGGATCAGCTCGTTGCGCAGTAGGTCGCCGACGTCGTAGGGATCGCTTACGAGCTGGTCGACCGGTTCTACCTCGGTGCGGACGAACGCGTCGATCCAGTCGAGCTCCGCCTGGAACACCTCATCGGTCTCGAATTCCCAACTCATCGTTGCTCCTGTCTCGAAAACAGCTGGTAGTCCGCCCTCCCGCATCGGCGACGTATCCAGGTCCTGCCTTCCGCATCGTTGTCCGAAACCAGCACCATCGCGTACCACTGCCATCGCGTACAGAGCTCGCTCCGTGCCCAGTCAGCCCACACGGCATCCCCCGCAGGACCCGACACGCCCGGCCACCATGTTGATCGTCGCCCTCGCGTCAGCGCAGTGACCGGTACCCGCCGCGATAGAACACCAGGGGCAGCACGTCGTCACTGGCATCGAGCGATCGGACTCGTCCGACGACGATGTCATGGTCGCCGCCGGGGTACTCGGCCTCCAGTGTGCAGTCGACCCACGCGCACACGTCATCGAGAACCGGCGCGCCTGATGGCGCCGGGCGCCAGGCCACACCGGCGAACTTGTCCGCGCCCGAAACAGCGAACCGTCCGCTGATCTCCTCATGTCCCGACGCCAGGATGTTGACACAGAACCAACCAACGCTCCTGATCCTGGGCCAGGTCTTCGAGCCGTGAGACGCGAAGAATGACACCAGCGGTGGATCGAGGGACAGGGAGGCGAAGGACTGGCACGTAAAGCCGACAGGGCCGTCGGCCCCCATCGATGTCACGACCACCACCCCGGAGCAGAACCTGCCGAGAACGAACCGCATCTTCTCGGCTGCGATCTCAGCCGGATCGGTCCCGCGATTCGTCGGCACTGCCATTGCTCCTTCCTGTCGCGACGTCAATAGCACCGACCGTTGACAGACCATCCGCCATCCACCGGGTAGGTGAGACCGGTGAGGAAGGCGCCGTCGCCGGAGAAGAAGTGGAACATCGTCCCGGCGATATCCGCGGGCGTGCCGAGGCGCTTCACCATGTGCGCCTGGCTGTTCTCTTTGCGCATCTGTTCGGTGATGTCCCCGAGGATCGGGGTGTCGATGGTTCCCGGGCAGATGGCGTTGACGAGAACGTTGTGCGGGGCGTACTCGAGCGCTGCCTGCTGGGTCAAGCCGATGACCCCGCCCTTGGCCGCCGAGTACGCCGCGAGGTTGGGCAGCCCGACGAGAGCGGCAAGGCTAGCGATATTGACGATCCGCCCGCCGCCGTGGTCGATCATGCCGGGGATGACAGCTCGCATCCCGAGCCATGTCCCCTTCAGGTCGGTGTCCACAACGAACTGCCATCCCTCTTCGGTCATGCCGACCACGGTGTCCTCGGACACCGTGTTCACGACACCCGCGACGTTGCCCAGCAGGTCCACGGGACCGAAGCGCTCGACGGCGATCGCCACCGTCCGCTCCCAGTCCGCCGCGCTGCGCACATCCATCACGACGTGCTCGGCTCGCCCGCCGTCCGCGACGATCTGCTTTGCCGTCCCGTCGTTCTCCTGGATGTCGGCGCACACCACGGACGCTCCCTCCGCTGCCATGCGGAAGGCACACCCTTGACCGATACCCTGGGACGCTCCGGTGATGATGGCAACCTTGCCCTCGAGGCGCATCGCCTGATCCTCCTCTAGATCGAATCCATGATTACGAACATCATGAATATCGATTCTGCCACAGCCCATTGTCCGGGACCACCCGTCCCAATGCGCCCCCGAACGACACCGAGCTTGTCCGTTCCCCCAACCTGCCGAGCCGGCCGCGGCCTTCGCCGGCGGGCGAGTGCCACGACCGGTGAAGGACGCTTCGTCCATGGCGAGACACAGGCGTTGCTCGCACGGCCGGAGAGCGAAGATGTTGCAAGCGCTGCGTCGACGGTGGAGACGTCGCGAGGTGCCTCACCAGCTGACATGGCGGGGCACGCTTGTGGGTGGCCGCACCACTAGCCGCTGCTCTCTACAGCAAGAGTCTCTGCGGCAAGAGCTACCGGGTTCGATACCCGAACCTTCTCCTCCACGTCCACCTTGAGCGCGACACGCACCTCGTTGAAGCGGTGGTCGAACGCCCCGCTCCTGATCGCTTGGGCCAGCTCGCTGTCGCTCGCCACGCCGAACGACTTCAGGCGCCGGTGGTGCGTCTCCGCACGCGAGGGCCCGAGCTCGAGCTCGCGACCCACCTGTGCGAGCACACCCACGGCGACCCGGACGTGGTACCGCAGCGGCTCCTCCAGCGCAGGGACCACTTCCTCGGCGAAGAAGTCCCGGAGGCCGGAAAGCAGCTCGCTCGCCGCCGGCGGATCGTAGGGCAAGTAGGCCGGTTCGCTCACGAGAGCAACCCGAGCAGCTCGAGCTCGACCTCCGACACCTTCCTGCCAAGCGACAACAACTCCACCGAGCGAACGTGGCCCTCCCGATGCGCCTGGGCCTGCAGCGCGCAGATCACCGCCCACTTGATGTTTCCGAAGACCTCCCACCAGTGCACCCGCTCGGGGTCGACGGCGCGGCCAGAGGCCCGCTCGTAGGATCGGTACAGTTCTTCCCGCTCGCCGAGGCCGCCGATGGGAGAGCCGGAGCCGAAGCGCCACGCCTTCAGGCACAGCCATGCCAGGTCCTCGGCGGGGTCACCGACATGGCAGAGCTCCCAGTCGAGAACCCCCCGGATCCCCGTCTCCCCAAACAGCAGGTTGCCGAGCCGGAAGTCACCGTGCAGCACAACCCGGTCACCCGGACACGGCTCGTGCCACTGCAACCACCGGAGACCTAGTTCGAGCGCCGGATAGGCAGCAGGGAGCCGGTGCAGGACGCCCGAATATTGTTCGACTGGGTCGGCTGCGTCGATACCATGGACGTCGGCCGGGGCGATCGAGTGGACCCGGGCCAGCAGCTCCCCTGCTTCGGCAGCAAACCGCTGGCGCGCCACGGAGAGTTCGGGGGCACGGAGCACCCGACGGGGGATGGTCTCGCCGGTGAGTCGCTCCAGGAGCAGGTAGGGCCGGCCCAGGGGGTGTTTCGCACCCGTGGCGAGCACCTCCGGAACGGGTACCCCAGCGCCACGAGCAGCGCGCTGGACAGCTGCTTCGAGCGCCATCGTCCCACCACCGTTGACGGCGCCAGGTCGCTCGACCTGAAGGATCAGCGGGACGCTTCGCCCGAACGTACCCTCGGCGTCGAAGGCCCACGTCTCGCGCGATGCGCCACCCGTCAGGCGCCGCAGACCGGATACCGTGTCGAATCGCTGCCCCAATGCGGAGCGCGCGATCTCGAGTGCCACGGGTGTGTCGACCGCCCGCGTGGTGACTCTCTCGGTCGGTCCCTGCGTCGCGGTCAGCTCCATGCTAACCCCTCGCGACGCTCCGTCACGTGTGCCCCTATACCGCAGCCCGCCGGAGTGACCCTCGGACGTCCGACGCGAGACGCCTCGACCTCGACCTCGACCTCGACGACCATGTCCACCTCGAGTCTCCTGTTCTGGCCACAACGACGGGTGTCCAAGTCATTGGACCGCCAGACCACAGCGCAGGCCAGCCCGCCACCGACGGCGTTTGTCGTCATCACCAACCTCCGCCCGAACCGGGCCCGTGCCTTGGGGAGCCCACGGGCGTACCGTTAGCGGAACCCAACCGGAGGAGGACCACGTGGTCAAGGTCTACGCCCTCATCCCAAAGCGCCCGGACATTACGGTCGAGGAGTTCCACAGCCATTGGCGTGACATCCACGCTCCGCTGGCCAAGCGCATCACAACGATGCGTCGCTACGTACAGAGCCATGCCATCCGCACCGGTCCCGGCGGCCTGCCCCAGGCGATCTACGAAGGCGTCGCCGAGGTCTGGTTCGACGACCTCGAGACCGCCGTCGGCATGGGTGAGGACCCGAACTACGTGAACGGCGCCGGCGCCGACGAGCCCAGCTTCATCGACCAGTCCCGGCTCACCTTTCTCTTCTGCCGCGAGCACCTGCCGTTCGACGGACCCACACTCACTGCCGGGGCCCCGGAGCTCAAGGTGCTGCTCCTGCTGGCCCGACCCGCCAACCCGGGCGCGTGGCCCGCTGACGCCTTGGCCGAAGCAGCACTCGAGCTACCTGGGCTGACACGCCTACTGTTCGCCGTGTCCGACACCGACCTGTACCAGGAAGGCCAGCCGTTCGACACGCTCGTCGAGCTCTCGTGGGTGGACCTCGCCGCGTACGACACAGCCTGGAGCGGTCACGAGGCGGGGCGTTTCCGCCAGGTTCTGGCCGGCAGCGCCGATCTGCAGCGATCGGCAGGGATGGTCACCGAACCGTTCCGGGTGGTCTGGCCGTAGGGGCACCCGGCACGATGTTGGCGGGCTGCAGATCGAGCCCAGGAGCAAGCCGGCGGGCATCACACCCGATACGCTCCGTCCTGCCCGCGGTCAGTCGGCGATGACGCCTGCGTACGCCGCCGCCTCGTCGAGGAGCAGGGGAACGTCGTTTCGCAGGCCCCGTGCATATTCGGTGTCGAGCTGGCCGGCGAGATGCTGCGCGTACGCGCCCTCCAGGATAGCCGCCAGCTTCCACAACGCCAGGGTCAGGTAGTAGGCAAGATGGGTGATCGTACGGCCCGACTGCTCGGCGTACTGCTCTGCCAGCTCCTGCATATCGGGCGCATCGTGTACGCGGGACACCGCCTGGATCCGGGCCAGGCCAGGTGTGGGGACCGGGCGAACGCCCCACAGCGCCAGGCACAGCCCGAGGTCGAGCAGCGGATCGCCGATGGTCGAGAGCTCCCAGTCGATCACGGCCAGCAGGCGGGGCCTGTCCATCGCCCACAGACAGTTGTCGAGATGGAAGTCGCCGTGGAGGATGCCCGGCGTCTGCGCTTCGGGCCGGTTGCGCTCGAGCCATGTCGCCACCGCATCGAAGGCAGGCAGGTCCCTGACCGTGTAGCTCCGGTACTGCGACCGCCAGCGCTCCACCTGGCGCTCCAAAAACCGGTCTGGCCGCCCGAACGTCTCCAGCCCGGACCGTTCCCAGTCGACGCTGTGGATCCGGGCCAGCGCCCCCATCATCTCGCGGCCCAGGCTGCCGACGGCGCCCGGGCCGTACCCGGTCGGCAATCCATCGGTGATCGGGACACCGGGGATCTCCTCCATGACGAGGAAGGGCGCTCCGAAGACTGTGCGGTCCGTGCACATCGCCACCGCTCTCGGCACCGGGACGCCCGATCCCTCGAGAGCACGGAGCACCCGGAACTCACGGTCCATGCTATGCGCGGACTCCGACAAGGCATGGGCCGGTGGGCGCCGGAGGACGAAGGTTCCGCCCTCGGTAGCCAGGCGGTATGTCGCGTTGGAATTACCACCTGCCAGGGGCAGCAGGTCTGTCATGCGGCCGATGCCAGCGTGAGCCTCAAGCCAAGCACCGAGCCTGGCGCTCTCGTCGGGACCGCCGTCAGAGCCCTGCGGTACCACGGTGTTCAGGAGTGCTGGTCGGCAAGTCGGGCAGCAGCGTCGGTGAAGACCCCGGCATTCCCGTCGTACCAGGTCGGTGTCAGCCGCCGGAGGGTGATCCGCCATCCAGCCGGTGTTCGGACGAGCTCGTCGTCATAGGTCCCGCCGACCAGGTAGGTGTTGCCACCGTTCGGGCTGACGAGGAAGTGCTGGGCCTGGAAGTAACACGTCGCCTCGGCCCGGTCACCCGATACCCGCACCACTTCGTTCCCCAGGAGATGCTGGCTCGCATCGAGGCCGGCCAGGACGCTCGCGACGAACGAACCGATCGCTGCTGGCCCCTCATGGCGACCGCCGAGGTCCCCGAATTCGGCGACTCCGTCGGGGGCGAAGACCTCGGAAAGCAGGTCCCACCGCCTCGAATCAAGCGCGGTGCAATACCGGGTCAGGACATCTTCGATCTCGATCCGATCGGCGATGACCTGCAGCTCGTTCGGGTTCATGCAGCTCGTCCTCTCTCCATGCGATAGGGGTGCAGCACAGGCGGCCCTACGACGAGCCAGATGGCGTTGCCGCCGTTCCGGCTTCGTCGTCCCATGCACCGACGCCTGGCCAGGGGCAGCGCTCCACTCGGGATCAGCCGAGGGTCTTGAGGAACCCGAAGAACTCGGCGCAGTACTTCTCCTGCTCCTCGAGGAACGGGGCATGCCCGCTCTCGGTGAACGCCACGAGCCGGCCGTTCGGAAACATGCGGGCACACTGCGCCCCGATCTCCGGGTCGACGATGGCGTCGTGGTCGCCGCGCATCACCATGGCCGGGATCTGGAGGGACCGTACCACGTCACGCTGGTCGATCCTGCCAAGGTCCAGAAGAGACTCGTCGGCTTTCGGGCTCGCCTGCATGAAGATCCTCCACATCCACTCAACCGCAGGAGCCCCCACGTCGACGTGGCAGACCCCTTCGGCCAATGCATGGAGGAAGCCTGGCCGACCCGCCCGCAGCGCCGCGATGGTCTGCTCGACCACCTCGGTGGTCCCGCCGTGCTCCCAACCGTCGCCCTGCACGTACCGGGGTGTGGCGCCGCACGTCGACACCACGCCGGCGGCGCGGGGACCGAGCCCGGCAGCTGCGGCCACGGCGACCGCCCCGCCGAGCGACCACCCGTTCACGACCACGCCCTGGAGATCGAGGTGGGTGGCCAGGCGCACCGCGTCCCCGGCCAGCACGTCGATCGACACGTCATCGAAGTCCTTGTCCGAAGACCCGCAGCAGCGGTGGTCGAACGACACGATCTCGTTGCCGTTGGCCAGCAGCGCCGGAAGGACCGAGTCCCAGACCCGGACGCTCATGCCCCAGCCGTGGACCAGCATGATCGGGCGCCCGTGTCCGGCGTTGTACCGCTCGTAATAGACCTGACGATCACCCTCTACGGCCAGGTAGGCCACCGGCTCTCCTCCTTGCGCCACCCGCCGCGACACTCACGGCAACACCCACTGGGACAAATCTCATTGTGACGAGCACACCAGCCGGTGCAGCATGCGGCCCGGTACGCAATTGTGGAATTCCCCAGCTGACGACAGCGGCTAGTCGGCAGTCCCCCGGATCTCGGCGGGAGCGCCATCCAGCGCGCCGCAGAGCTCCAGGATCTGGAAGGCAAACCGCAGGTCGAGCAGGCTCCCGATCTGCTCCGGGTCGAAGGCCGACAGCTCCCGCACCCGGCTGAGCCGGTACCTGATGGTGTTCTCATGGACACCCAGTGCCTTGGCGGTTGCCCGGATCTGGCCACCTTGTTGTAAGAGGACCCGGAGGGTCCCCGTCAGGGCCGACCCGGTCTCCGAGTCGTAGGCAAGCAACGGGGCTAGCAGGTCACGGGCGAAGGCCACCGCCTCCTGGTGCGGTGTCGACAATGCCAGCAGGCGCAGCACGCCAAGCTCCCCGGCCAGGACGACCCGGCCACGCTGCCCGAGCTGCTCGAGCGTCTCGAACAGCGAGCGAAGCTCGCGGTGCGCCCGCGGGAAGTCGTCGATGTTCCGGCACACGGTCGAGATCACGGCGGAGACCGGCACCTCGGCGTGTGTGCTTGTCGTCGCAGCCGTGACCGCCGATCGGACATGCCGGATGGCAGCCATGTCGGCGTTCTTGGATAGCGGGATGAGCAGAACGTACGCGGCGGGGACCCTGGTCGCGATCACGTCCGGCAACCCGAGCTCCCGGGCGACGAGCCGAGCCAGATCGTTGCGCCGGTCAACCTTCGACTTGGACGCCCCAGAGCCATCCGCACCGATCCCGACCCGCACCACGACATGCGGTTGATCAAGGTCGACACCGAGGACCTGGCCGCGACGTCGGAGCAGGGCCGGGTCGCGCCCCCCGTCGAGGAGGTCCCCCAGGTACTCGTCGCGCGCCTGCTCGCGCTCTTCGATCTGTCGGAACTCGATCAGGAGCTTCAGCGTGAGCACCGTCGCTCCCTGCTCGCCGACCTTGGCGTCGAGCGCCCCGAGACCGGAGCCGACCTCCAGGACAACGAGATACCCGGTAGTCCGGCCGTCCACCACCATCGGACATACGAGCTGGCGATAGGGAAATGCCGCCCCGGAAACCGGTGATGGGGCAATCATGACCGACGGCCTCGCACTGTCGACGGAACGCCACAGGGTTGCAAGCTTTTCCGGACGGCGAGCCAGGCCTCCGGCTTGGAGGATTGCTTCGATGTCGACGGCGGACGGCGTACCGCTGGCCATCAGCTCGAACTGGTCGTTGAAAGCGAGGACCGGCTTGCCCAGGATCTGAGCGATCAGCTCGACGATCGCGTCGAGCTCCATTCCCGACAGCACCGCGTGGGTCAGTCGCTCGTGTGCCCGGGCAACCATGTGGAGCAGCTGCCGCTGCTGATCGATGACCGCGGCACGATGGTTGAGCTGGGAGTAGAGCGATGCCTGCCGGATCGCCAGCGCAGCCAGGCTGGCGAAGGTCTGGGCGACGTGGATCTCCTGCTCGGTGTACCGGTGCTCGTTCTGCAGGTTGTCGATGTAGATAATCCCGATGACCTCGTCGGCCACGACCAGCGGAACGCCCAGCATGTCCCTGACGTGCCAGCGTTGCATCGTCCGCCGTATGGTCCGCGGATCGTGGCACGCGTCGGTGACCAGGACCGGCCGTTTCAACTCCACGATCTGCCGGGTGAAGTCGTCACCGTCGATGCCCGACACGAGCTTGCGCACCCGGTCGTCGATCTTCTCGCGCGTGCAATAGCCGGCGCGCCCCGCGAACAGCCCGGAACCATCGTCGGCGCTCAGGTAGACGGAGCAGCGTTGAACCGATATGAGCTCGCAGATGCGCTGGCCCACCAGCTGCAGAAGCTGGTCCAGCCGCTCTGGCGTCCCCACCCCGGTGGCCACCCGCGCCACCTCCTTGAAGGCCTCGAGGATCTCCCCATACCGCTCGGGCTCTCCGAAGCCGCCTGCGACGACCTCGAGAACTGAGTCGTCGACAACGACATCGTCGGCACCTCCTCGGGTGACGAGCGCACCTGCCATGTGATCCCCCTCCGGTGGGACTTCAGCCCAACGCGTCCTGGATCGAAAGTGCTACACGCGTACCGCCAGCACTAACTTACTGTTCCCTGCTCGCCGGCGACGGCCGGCGCGGTGACGCCCGCTGGGAACAACGTCAGGCCGTGCTCCGGCGGGATCGGGCGATCCCAGCATGCGACCGGAGCACGGTCACCCCTAGATCCTCGAGGTCCGCCGCCACCGCGCCGTCACTCCCCTGCAGCACCACCGAGGCAGTCCCAAGGTCACGCAGGATGTGGGCAGCGCGCACCAGGTGGACCTTGTCCGCGGCGCCGGCCGACGGGCACACGTCGTCGCCGAGGGCCCGCCTGGCAGCCGGCGCGCCGTCGAGATCGCGCCCCTCGGTGGACCGCAGGTACACCAGCACGCCGCTCCCTACCTCGTCGACATGTCGCAATGAGGCGTCAAGGGTTTGCGCACACAAGCAGCCTCGCGAACGGAAGAGGTCGCCGGCCAGGCACTCTTGGTGGACAGCCACCAGCACGCCCTCCTCGCCGACGATCCGTCCCCGTACGAGGACGAGGTCCTGTTCGCTCCCGAGCAGCCACTCATAGACATAGGACGTGAACACGCCGTGGCGGGTCGGGATCCGGGCCTGCGCGACACGGCGGGCCAAGCACTCGGAGCGGTGCCGATGACCCACGACGGCACCAACCCCAACCGTGGGCAGGCTGTAATGGGCAACGAAGCGCATGAGCTCCTCACCGCTCGCCATCCGGCGCTTGTCGTCGCTCACCACCTCGCACAGGACTGCCGCCGGGTAGTGGTGGGCTGCACGCACCAGGTCGACGGCGGCCTCCGCAGGCCGCCGTCGCCGCAGGACACCGCCTGGCTCGGTGCGCACAGGGAAGACGTGACCCGGCCGGGCCAGGTCGTCAGGTCGTGTCACGGGATCGATCAACGCCCGGATCGTCGCGGCGCGGTCCGGTGCGGATATCCCTGTCGTCGTCCCCTCCCGGGCGTCGACGGTGACGGTGAAGGGAAGGACGGGTCCCCGCGTCCCCAGCGACGCCATCAAGGGGAGGTCCAACACATCCAGGCGCTCGGGCGTCATCGCCACGGACACCAGACCGGACGTGTGTGCAAGCATGAACGCGATTTGATCGGGCACGACACGCGCTGCGGCCACGACGACCGCGCCGCCACCACTCGCGGCGTCGCCACCGACGACGACCATGTCCCCGCGGCGGATAGCCGCAAGGGCCCGCTCCACCTCGCCCGGAGGCATCAGGCTCGCGCCACCCGGCGGAAGGACGCGCGCATCTCGCACTCGAACTCTCGCTGTACACCGGGCTCCACTGAGGGCTCCTCTCGACACTTGACGGCTGACGCGACGACAACGGCTTCCCGGGAACAGTGGCGCTAAACGATACCGAGGGGGTCGCCGGACACGGTGGCGGGCCGGGGCAGCGATTTGTCTGTTCTCACAGACGGCCGCCTCTGGCCCCGGACAGCACCCGCCGCAGCATGGCTCCTGCGGAGACGGATCCCCCGACCAACGGCGGTGCCGCGATCACGGGACGATGGTGGCCACAACAAGACCACCCGGGCACCAGGCACGCGACACCGTTGGTGGCCACGGTATGGCACGGAACAGGGCGAAGGCCTCGTCACCGGCGCCCCTGAACCGCAACGCCGTTGCCACTGCCACCGACGCGCGAGGTGGCGACTTCCGGAACGAGCTCGGAAGTCGCCACCTCGAGTCAACGACCGGCGATGTCCTCAGACGCCGGCCGCGATGTTCGTCTTCATCTTGTGCAGCTCGGGAACGACCTTCTGGCCAAACAGCCTGAGACTCGCCTCAGCCTTGTCGAGCGACAACCCTCCAAACGCAAAGGCCCCGTTGGCAAGGAAGTCCCCGACCATCTCACGCCGATAGGCGTATTTCTCAACGATCTGCTCCGGCGTGCCGTACACGTTCGCCTCCACGTAGGCCTCAGCCGCGGCTTCCATGCCGGCTTCCCTGATCATGTCGGCACCGACCTGATAGGCCTCGTAGCCCTTGGTCTCACGCCAGTGTGAACCGGCGAAATCGTAGTGCTTGATGACGGAGAGGAAGTACCGCGAGATGTGCTCGCGGGCAATCCGCTTGGCCTCCTCGGCGTCCTCGTGGCAGTAGACGAAGTCCTGCAGCAACGGGGGACCGGGCTCGGTGCCGTGCTCCTCCCGATGCAGGCCCCGCCAGCGGTTGATCGCCTCGGCGTGCGTCTCGAAGGGGTACTGCATGAACGTCATCAGCTGCACGCCGAGCTTCGCCACCGCGGGGATCGAGTCCGGCGACATCGCGACGCCGAACAGCCGGCCGTCCCAGGTCCGGCCCGCGTTCGGTGCCGGGCGGATGTTGACGTGCGGCTGTTCGTACATCGGCCCGTCGTTCTCGACGTACCCGTTGCGCAGCCCGCGGATGATCATGGCCGCTGCCTCGTCGAACCGCTCCCGGGACTCGTTCATGTCGACCCGGAACCCCTCGTACTCCATCTTCGCCAGGCCACGGCCCATGCCCAGCAGGACCCGCCCGTTCGACATGTGGTCCAGCATGATCGCCTTCTCGACGACCCGGACAGGGTCGTTCCACGGCAAGATGACCGCACCGGTGCCGAGCTTGACGTTCGATGTGCGGCCGGCGAGATACGCCATGATCTGGAGGTTGTCTGGGCACATCGAGTAGTCGTCGAAGTGGTGCTCGGCCGACCAGACGGAGTCGAACCCGTACTCGTCGGCGATGACCCCGAACTCAAGCTCCCTCTTGAACACCTCTTCATCAGCCACGTTTTCCAGCCAGTTCTGGAAAACGAGCAGGATTCCGACTTCCATTCTGATCTCCTCTCTGCGAGTGTACCGACACGGTGCCCATCGACTGATGCACTTTGGTGGGACTCTGTCTGCGTATTGTTTTGCTCACCGCTTCAGCCTGACGAATTGCTTGCGTCGCTGGCTCGCACCACCATGTCTCTGGTATTTACAATGCGTTGGGCCGGCGTCTTTGTAACGTTTGTAGGCCGGATCGGCACCGCGCTCATTGTGAACAAATTACCTGTCGATACTTTGGTGCGTCAACGACCGTGCCACAGGCTCCTGTCGGTTTCTCCAACGTGGGGACTTATGGGTCCCGACGGGCGCGGGGACCCTCGCCGTCAGGCGCTGTAGCCACCGTCCACGGCGATGACCTGGCCACTGATGTAGCCCGCGTCTGCCGACACAAGGAAGTCGACGAGACCTGCCACGTCGTCAGGCGAGCCCATGCGACCGAGCGGCGTCTGCGCTGGGCAGCTGGTGATCACGTCCTTGGCCACGTCGTCGACCTCGAAGGACGTATGGACGATCCCGGCGTCGATCACTCCCGGTGCAACCCCGTTCAACCGGACGTTCCAGGCCCCGACCTCGCGGGCGGCCTGCCGCATCAGTGCCGAGATGGCCGTCTTGGGCCCGCCCGACATCCCGTCGTTCTCGAGTGTCCGTCCCACCGCAGTGGTGAGGAAGATCACGATGCTGCCGCCACCGGACTCCTTCAGATGCGCCGTTCCATGCCGGATGACATTGAACGACCCCAGCACGTCGGTGTCGTAGATCCGGCGGAAGTCCTCCTCGCTCACCTCGTTCAACGGGCAGAGCGGGATCGCCGGACCGGTGGCGGAGACGATTGCGTCGAGACCGCTGCAGTCCGAGGAGGCGCCGGCCAGGAATTCGCGGATCGACTCCCCCTCGTGCATGTCGACCTGCCGCACCGTTACCGAACCACACTGCCCCTCGATTGAGCCTGCGAGCTGCGCGGCACGCTCCTCGCTCGACTGGAACCCCATGGTCACCGGGGCTCAGCGTGCAAGACGTCGGGTGACCGCTACGCCAAGGCCCCTCGATCCTCCCAGAATGGCGATGCCTCCCATGGTCGTCTCTGCTCTCGTGATGAACGGCGGACCTGTTCAGGATCCGACCGTCGGTTCGGTGGTAGCAAAGTTCACGCCTCGGCCAGGCATGTTTCGTACCGTCTGCGCAGCGCACGCTTGTCGAGCTTGCCGACGCTCGTCCGGGGGAACGCCTCCGTGACGATCATCCGGTCCGGCACCCACCAACGCGGGAACCGTTGACCGAGCCCGTCGAGGAGCCGTTCGGGATCGATGGTCGCACCCTGCTCGGCAACGACCAGGGCAACGGGTCGTTCCTGCCATTTAGGGTGTGGAACGCCGATCA
The DNA here is from genome assembly GCA_021809885.1 of Actinomycetes bacterium. Lineage (GTDB taxonomy): Bacteria > Actinomycetota > Acidimicrobiia > Acidimicrobiales > Palsa-688 > JAKAQB01. The sequence goes on along the minus strand of JAJZJY010000020.1, from coordinate 2,410 downwards.
CTGCAGCTTCCTGCACGGAAGGGTCGTCCAAAAGGGCGGCTTCGAGATCGGCGGGGCTGATCCACTCGCCGCCGCTCTTGATGAGGTCCTTCTTGCGGTCGACGATCCGGAGCCGGCCCTCACCGTCAATGGTGGCGATGTCCCCGGTCCGAAGCCACCCGTCCCAGAAAGAACCCTCGGCGTCGTCCCGGTAGTAGCTGGTGGCTACCCAGGGCCCGCGGATGACGAGCTCCCCTCGGGACAAGCCATCCCACGGCACCTCCCGGTCGTTATCGTCGAGCAGCTTCCACTCCAAGCCAGGGAGCAGACGGCCCTGTGTGATCCCGTCCGCTCCGTTGGCATCCACGTCGATCTCGCCGAACGACGCCATCGGAGCAAGCTCGGTCATCCCCCACCCCTGGTAGACCGGAGAACCGAAGATCGCCTGAAGATCCCGCACCAGCGCTGGCGCCGGCGGCGAGCCGCCGATGACGAACGCCCGGAGCGTTGTGATCTCACGTCCCGCCTGCCGCACATGCCGAACCAAGTCCGCCGCAACAGTGGGCACCATGCCGGTGTACGTCACCCTCTCGGCCTGGAGTAGGTCGGCGATGGCCGGCGCTGCCGGGTGCGGCCCGGGCAGCACCTGCTTCGCCCCGACCATGGTGGCGGCGAACGGGACGCCCCACGCGTTGGCGTGGAACATCGGGACCACATGGAGGACGGTGTCGTGACGCGAGATAGCATGGCCGTCGACGAACGCTGCCGCCATCGTGTGCAGCACGAGCGTCCGGTGGCTGTAGGCCACACCCTTCGGCCTACCGGTGGTGCCCGACGTATAGCAGAGGGCAGCGAGATCCTCCTCGTTCACGGTGGCGACTTCGTCCACCGGCTCTGCCGAGCCGACCAGCGCCTCGTACTCAACGTACTGGTCAGGGCACGCGCCGGGATCGTCGTCCATGACCACGACGCGGACGCCGGGGCGGGAATGGAGTACCTCGGCGATAGCCGGCAGCAGCTCGGCGTCGACGAAGACGACGCGATCCTCGGCGTGGTCCAGGATGTAGGCCACGTCCTCGGACGAGATACGGATGTTCACGGTGTGGAGGAGCGCACCAACTGCAGGGATCGCCCAGTAGAGCTCCAGGTGTCGATGGTGGTTCCACGCGTACGTGGCCACCCGGTCGCCGGGGCGGACGCCGAGGCTCACGAGCGCTCCGGCGACCCTGGCGACGCGCTCGTAGTGCTCGGCATAGGTGAACCGCTTCTCCACCTTGCCGGCGGAGACGATCTCCTGGTTCGAACTATGGTCCCGGGCGCGGCGGAGAAAGCTCGTGAGGTTCAGCTGGAACTGGGGCATCGGTGCGCGGCTCCATAACTCGAGTGTCCCGCCATCGTCAACGGCTGTTCCCGAGCCCGTGATCAGACACCTGTGGCGCTGTGCTCCAAACGGGCGCGTACAGCAGGGATCACCTTGTCGGCGATGTACTCGATCCGCGCCGAGCCACTGTCGACAGACTCACCTGGGAGCTGGGCGAAGAAGTGGACGTCCTTGACCTGCGGGCGCTCCTCGAACATCGCTACGAGGGCGTCGACCGCGGCGGGCGCGTCCCACAACTGGTACGCGCCAGCCTGCACGATGGCGTCGCGGTCGGGGAACTGGGGCACGACATCGGGTGGCCCGAAGGCACCCCAGCTCACGTACTGGTTGAGCTGGTAGAGGGCGTGGTCGCCGATCTCGGACCAGACACGCTCGGGGTCCTCGGCGATGATGGCCCACTGCCCGGCGTAGATTCGGCCTTCGGCCGGGTCGCGCCCGAGACCCACCAGCGCCTGCAGGTACATGGCATGGTGGTCGTTCTGAGTGCTCAGGAACCCGTCGGCGACCCTGGCCACCCGCTCGATGCTCTTCTCCTGCATACCACCCGCCAGGATCGGCAGCGGGTGCTCGGGGGCAGGAGTGACCGGCAGGTCGGTGAACGAGTACCGCTTGCCCTCGAACGGATCGGTGGACCCACTCAGACAGCGACGGATCAGGGCGATGCCCTCTTCGAGATAGCTCGGCCGGTACTTCAGTTCCTTGCCGAATGCGGCGAACTCGCGCTGCCAGTATCCCTGACCCACGCCGAGGGAGAACCGGCCCCCACTGATCAGCGACAGCGTCGCAGCGTCCTCCGCCACCCTGATGGGGTTGTGCAGCGGCAGGACCACCAGGTTCGTGCCGATCCGCATCTCCCGGGTCCGCTCGGCGAGCGCCCCGGCGAACACGAACGGGGACGGGGTGTACCCGTCGTCGCAGAAGTGGTGCTCGGTCAGCCAAACCGAGCCGAACCCCCGCTCCTCGGCCCAGGCGACCTGGTCGATCACCTCGCGGTAGAGGGAACTGAATTCGCGGCGCCATGGCGCCGGATTCCGCAGGTCGTACCAGAGA
>JAJZJY010000741.1 GCA_021809885.1 Actinomycetes bacterium | reverse complement strand
ACGATGACGATGCGCACCCGGGCGCTCAAAACGTCACCACCTTGTCGGCGGAGATCGTCCAGTCGGTGGCCTCGTCCAGGGTGGATCGGCGGGCCCCGTCGACGAGCAGCTCGTCGGTGAAGCCCCGGGCGTCCATGCAGGTGCCGCAGCAGCCGATCTCGCCGCCGTGGCGGACGACGGCGGTGACCATGCGGTCGAGGTGGTAGTAGCCGTCGGGCACCTTCTGGTTCCTGATCGCGCAGCCGACCGCGTCGCCGAAGAGGAAGACGCGCACCTCGACGCCGTCGCGCCGCGCCAGGGATCCGGCGAGGCGCAGGCCGTTGTAGGAGCGTTCGGTGCCATAGGGCGGGTCGTTCAGGACGACGAGGATCTTCATCGGGGCGTTCCTTTGCTCGTGCTGGGACTGGTTCGGGGACTGGTCGGTGACGGCGGGGTGGTGGCGGCAAGGGTCCCATGGGCACCGGCGAGCAGCTCGACGGCCGCTTCGATCTCGGCCCGGGTGGTGCCGCGACCGAGCGACAGGCGCAGCGCGCCGAGGGCAGCCTCGGGGCTGACACCCATGGCGAGGAGGGTCGCGTTCGGTGTGGGCTCACCGGCGTGGCAGGCGGACCCGGTCGACGCCGCCAGTTCGGGGACCCAGGCGAGGACGTCGGCGCCGAGGACGCCGGGGAACGTCACCAGCAGCGTGTTCGGCAAGCTGGCGTCGTCGGGGGTGTGGCGGAGGGCCCCGTCCACCCTCGCCGACAACGCCGTCCACAGATCGTCGCGGAGCTGGGCGATCCGAGCAGCGTCGCTCGCCAGGTGGTCGATGGCGAGCCGGGCGGCTGCGCCGAGGCCGACGATGCCCGCCACGTTCTCGGTCCCGGGCCGCAAGCCGCCCTCTTGGTCGGCCCCGAGGACAAGCGGCGAGAGCGGCGTCCCTCGGCGGACGCAGAGGGCGCCGACGCCCTTTGGGCCGTAGCACTTGTGGGCGGCGATCGAGAGCAGGTCCACGCCCAGGTCGTCGACCGAGACGGGGATCTTGCCGATCGCCTGTGCGGCGTCGGTGTGGACGACCGCCCCGTGGGCCCGGGCGGCGGCGGCAAGCTCGGCCACGGGCATGAGGGCGCCGGTCTCGTTCTGGGCGAGCATCACGGTGACGAGCGCCACGTCGTCTCCGAGGGCGCCGAGCGCGGCGTCGAGCTCGAGGATCCCCGACGCGGCGACCGGCACGCGGGTGAGCGTCCATCCCGAGGCTTCGAGCAGCGCCAAGGGCGCGGTGGTCGCCGGATGCTCGACCGCCGAGGTCACGATCCGACGCCGGGTCGAAGGCGCCTGAGCAGCGACGCCCCGGATGGCGAGGTTGTTCGACTCGGTGCCGCCCGAGGTGAACACGACCTCCTCGGGCTCGGCCCCGATGAGGGCTGCCACCTGTGCCCGCGCCTTGTCGACCGCATGGCGGGCGCGCCGTCCGAGGCCGTGGTCGCTCGAGGGGTTCCCGAACTCGGCGGCGAGGTAGGGCAGCATCGCCTCGAGCACCTCGGGCGCGACCGGCGTCGTGGCGTTGTGGTCGAGGTAGATGACGGCCGAACCCTCGCTCGTCACGGTCACCTCCCAACAGCGGGCAATCGCCGAGCGCGGCGGTCCCGACGCGAGCTACCGGTCTCGGTTGACCCACTCGATCCGTTACCTGCACCGACGCCTTCTTCGACCGGGAGGCCGGCCTGGCGCCACTCGGGGAGCCCGTCCTCCAAGCAGCGCGCGCGCAGCCCTCGGGCGCGAAGGGTCGCGACCGCCTCAGAACGTGTTTGAGAGGGCCTTATCGGGTTGATGTGTTCGCCCAGGGCCGGCGTCCCGACGGGGCGAGGCGGCGGGTCATGAGGCCGACCATCGCCCACTTGACCATGGCTTCGGAAGTGACGATGAGCCGCTCGTAGTCGTGGTCGAGGCGGCGGCACTTGGTGATCCACGCGAAGGTGCGTTCGACCACCCACCGCCGCGGGAGGACCTCGAAGCCGCGCTGGCCTTCCTTCTTCTTCACGATGTCGACCGTGATGCCCAAGAACCACCGGGCTGCCTCGACGAGCTTGCCGGCATAGCCACCGTCGGCCCAGACGTGGCGGACGCCGCCGAAGCGGGCGAAGAGCGCGGACAGCGGGCCGACGGCGCCGTCGCGGTCTTGGACGCCGGCGGAGGTGACCATGACGACGAGGAGCAGCCCCATGGTGTCGACGATGATGTGGCGCTTGCGGCCCCCAGTCTTCTTCCCGGCGTCATAGCCCCTGGTTGAAGCGGGAACCGTGTCGGCACCCTTGATGCTCTGGGCGTCGAGACATCCCGCGCTCGGCGCCTGGTTGCGCCCGGCCTTCTTGCGCACCTCGATCCGCAGCTCGTCGTGGAGCGCGTCGAGCGAGCCGTCGTCACGCCAGCGGGCGAACCACCAGTAGACGGTCTCCCACGGCGGGAAGTCCTTCGGGAGCTGCCGCCACGCACAACCGGTGCGAACGACGTAGAGCACCGCGTCCACCAGCTCGCGTTTCGGATGGACCCGGATGCGGCCGCCGGGGATCTCGTCGCTCAGCAGCGGGTCGACCAGCCCCCACTGGGCGTCGGTCAGATCCGATGGATACCTCGTCGTGGGTGACATGTCCCCACCCTCAGAACGACACCATCGACATCCTCCGCCCCTAGCAAGGATGGCGTCGAGCTCGTGGCAAGTGGTGGATAGCGCGACGTACGCCGCCAACCCCTCTCAAACACGTTCTCAGGGGCGAGCAGGCACAGGGGCCCTCGGCAGTAGGCGACGACCTCGAGGCCGGGGTCGAGCTCGCCGAGGCGGGCCTCCAAGTGCTCCAAAGGCAGCGACACCGCCCCGGGGATGTGCCCGGCTGCGTACTCCTCTGCCGGGCGGACGTCGAGGACAACCACCTCGCCGGAGCGGGCGCGCTCGAGCAGCTCGGCACGGGTCACCCGCTCGGCGCTGTCGCTGCCTGCCCCGATGGCGCGAAGGATCTGGTCGACCTCCGCCAGGCGCGCCCGGCCGAGGTCGCCGAGCGCGGTGACGAAGCGGCAGACCTCCTCGCCGGCGGCGCGGTAGTAGACGCGG
>JAJZJY010000740.1:1782-3088 GCA_021809885.1 Actinomycetes bacterium | reverse complement strand
CTTACCGAGCTCTGTCCCGATGCGTGACACCGTCGAGCGCACCCAGCGGGAGCGGCGGTCGCGCCGGACCAGCAGGTGCTCGACGGTGAGCGCCCCGCTCTTGCCGTCGGCGACGGCTCGGCACGCAGATGTCAGGACCGCCATGTCCGTCTCGGGTACGAGCTCCCCGAGGTCAGGGACGGCGCCGTCGTCGGCCACGGCGGCCAGACGGCGCAGCGCGGTGTTGACCTGGAGCGCCGCCAGGTCAGGGTCGCAGATCAGCATGGGCACCGGGACGTCGGTGAACACCTTCCGCAACATGCCCTCGCTGTCCTCCAGATGGGCCCGCCTCGCTGCGTCGACGAGCGCGTCTGCGGCCTCGGCGGCGAACAACTCGAGCAGCGTGCGCTGCTCCATGTCCGGCTTCAGCCCGCTTGCGGGGGCGTCAACGCACAGCACCCCGATGAGCCCGCCCGTCTGGTCGCGGAGCAGGGCGAAGAGGCTGTCGTCGACGTCCCACGCCCAGGGTCCCTCGCTCTCGCCCCGGGGCGGGGTCCAGCTGGCGAGATCCCCCTCGACGGGTTGGCGGTCGGCTGGCAGGTAGAGCAGCTCACCCCAGTGGTCGCACGCGTCGAGCATGCGGCGCCACACCTCCCTCGTCCCGACCGTCCCGAGCAGGGCGTCGGCGAGCGCAGGCGGTCCAGCCACCGCCTCCACCCGCATGTCGCCGCCCGGCTGCACGACGTTGAGCGATGCCGCCCCGAACTCGAGGACCTCGACGACGCCCTCGGTGATCATCTGCAGGGTCTCCCCCAGGTCGCCGGCCGTGCCGAGGCGGCGGACCACGCTCAGCATGCGCGTGATCCACTGCCGGCGCACCGCCGCCGGCAGGACGTCGGCCCGGTCCTCCTTCGGGAGCGGGGATTGTTCGGTCTGCACCAATCGGCCTCCGTGGTAGCCGGACCTGCCGGCGACACCTCGCGAAGAACCATCGGCAGGCGGGCGGCGGAGGATAACGAGCATCAGCGCCCCGTCCCGGGCGACGCGTGGATCGGCGAGACTGACCGGGATGACCATCCTCGTGACCGGCGGCGCCGGCTACATCGGCTCCGTCACCGTCCGGCTGCTCAGGGAGCGAGGACGGCAGGTCGTCGTGCTCGATTCGCTCGAGCAGGGTCATCCCTCAGCGGTCAGTGGCGTCCCGCTCGTGCAGGCCGACGTTGCCGACCAAGCGGCGGTCGCGGAGTTGTGCCGCGATTTCGGCGTCGACGCCGTGGTGCACTTCGCGGGGTACAAGGCCGTCGGCGAATCGATGGACCAGCCGGCG
>JAJZJY010000740.1:0-1772 GCA_021809885.1 Actinomycetes bacterium | reverse complement strand
AACAACGTCGGGGCGACGGCGGGACTGCTCGAAGCACTTGCCCGAGCCGGCGTGGACCGCCTGATCTTCTCGTCGTCGGCGGCCGTGTACGGCACGCCCGAGCTCATCCCGGTCACCGAGGAGGCCGCCGTGCGGCCCGAGAACCCCTACGGCGAGAGCAAGGCGCTCGTCGAGCGCATGCTCGCCTGGATGGGCCAGACCGCCGGCGTGCGCTCCGTCAGCCTGCGCTACTTCAACGCCGCCGGCGCCTGGCCGGACGGGTCGCTCGGGGAGGACTGGACCGTCACCACCAACCTGGTGCCCCTCGTCATGAAGGCCCTGCTCGGGAGGCGCCCGCCGCTCCAGGTGTTCGGCACCGACTACCCGACCCCTGACGGGACGGCCATCCGGGACTACGTGCACGTCCTCGACCTGGCCGAAGCCCACCTCGCCGCTCTCGAGCACCTCGAAGCCGGCGGTGGGACCACCGCCGTCAACCTCGGCACCGGCGTCGGCTCCTCGGTGCTCGAGGTCCTGGCGGCGGCCGAGGCGGCAAGCGGCCACCCGGTGCCGCACCAGCTCGCTGGCCGCCGGCCCGGGGACCCGGTGGCCCTGGTCGCCGACAACCACCGGGCGGCAGAGCTCCTCGGCTGGAGCCCCCGCCACGGGTTGGCGGACATCCTCGCCTCGACGTGGGCGTGGCACTCGGCGCATCCCGACGACCATGGCGACTGACCGGCAGTCGGGGTCCACGCCGGCCCCTCTGGCCGTGCTGCTCGACGCCCTGGACCTGGAGACGATCGACCACTTCATCTTCCGCGGCAAGACCCCGCCCACGAGGCTGGTCCGGATCTTCGGAGGCCAGGTCGCCGCCCAGGCGCTCGTCGCTGCCCACCGCACCGTCCCCGACAAGGCGGCCCACAGCCTGCACGCCTACTTCCTGCAGGCCGGGGATCCGGCCGCGCCTGTCGTTTACGAGGTGGATCCGATCCGCGACGGCCGCACCTATGCCACGCGCCGGGTGGTAGGGGTCCAGGAGGGGCGGGCGATCTTCAACCTGCAGGCATCGTTCCACCGCCCCGAAGCCGGCTACGACCGGCAGATCCCCTTCCCCGACGGAGCGGCGGCGCCGGAGGATTCGGCTCCGTGGGAGGGCTTCGGCCTGCCGAGGCGAGCCGCCGGCCAGCCCGAGGACCCGCTCCCGTCGCCGTCGCTTCCCTTCGAGATGCGCGTCGCGCCGCCGGCGGGCGGCTACACCCGGCTGCTGTGGTTCCGCACGATAGGCGCCATCGGCGACGACCCGACGTTGCACGACTGCGTTGCCGCCTACGCCTCCGACCTGACCTTGCTCTCCGTCGCCATGGAGTCCTGGGCGAGCGAGGCGGCGGCAGCAGGACGGCCGGTGTCGCTCCCGGGGTTCGTAGCGAGCCTCGACCACGCCATGTGGTTCCACCGGCCGTTCCGAGTCGACGAGTGGATGCTCTACGCCCAGGCGTCGCCGTCGAGCGGGGACGGGAGGGGGCTGGCGCTCGGGCACATGTTCGGCGTGGACGGGCGGCTCGCGATCACCGTCGTACAGGAGGGTGCGCTGCGCCCGCCCCTTACATGAGCCGGCGATCACCCCCCTCCCCGCCGGCGGGGTCCGGGTGCGCTCGGGGCTGCTCTTGCCCGCCGGCGGGGTCCGGGTGCGCTCGGGGAGCTCGGTGCACAGGAGGCACAATGGCGTCCCCGTCGCACCGAGCGCCACCTGTGCACCGACCTTTGGCGGCTACGGTCCCGCTCTGGTCGGCGGC
>JAJZJY010000739.1 GCA_021809885.1 Actinomycetes bacterium | reverse complement strand
CTACCTGTGAGCTGCCTGTGACCGCGCATCACTCCCTGCTGATCGACGGGTCGTGGCGGGCGGCGGCGTCCGGCGCCGTTCGGGCCGCCGTGAGCCCGGGCCACGGCGGGGTCTTCGCGACCGTGGCGTGGGGGACCCGGGAGGACGCCGGGGCGGCCGTCGAAGTCGCCTCCCGTGCCTCGCGCGGCTGGGCGGCCCTGTCCGCCGCCGAGCGGTCGGCGTGCTGCTTCGCGGCCGCCGGCGCCGTCTCGGCGCAGAGGTCGTCGCTCGTCGCCGCCTTGACCGAGGACCAGGGCAAGCCGCTCGCCGAGGCCGGCGACGAGGTCGACGAGCTGGTTGCCTACTTCCGCATGGCCGGCGAGGACGCGACCCGGCTGCACGGCTCCGTGCCGCCGTCGGTCGCCCGCAACCGGAGGGTCCTGCTCCGCCGGGTTCCGCTCGGGGTCGTCGGTGTGGTCGTGCCATGGAACTGGCCTTACACGATGGCGGCCGAGGTCGTCGCCCCGGCCCTCGCTGCCGGCAACGCTGTGGTGTGGGTGCCGGCGCCGACGACGGCGGCATGCTCGATGGTGCTGGCGTCGGCTGTCGCCGGCTGCTTCCCGGCCGGCGTCCTCAACGTCGTGGCCGGCGACGGTCCCGAGGTCGGCGACGCCGTGGTGTCCCACCCGCTGACCAACGCCGTCGGCTTCGTCGGCTCGGTCGCCACCGGACAGCGCATCGCCGCTCGGGCCGCCGGCAAGGCCCAGATCCTCGAGCTGGGCGGCAACGGCCCCATGGTCGTCCTCGAAGATGCTGACCTGTCGCTCGTGGTCCCGGCCGTGCTCGAGTCGGCCTTCCTCTGCGCCGGCCAGAGCTGCACGGCGGGGGAGCGGTTCCTCGTGCACCGCTCCCTGCGGTCGGCGTTCGTCGAAGCGGTGGCGGCCGCCGTCGACGAACAGGTCGTGCTCGGCGACCCGACCGACCCGGCGACGACGATGGGCCCGCTCAACAACGAGGCGGTAGCGCGCAAGGTCGACGACCACGTGGCCTCCGCCGTCGGCAAGGGGGCACGGCTCGTACGGGGCGGCTCGCGCCGGTCGGGCCTGCCCACGCCGCTGTACTGGGAGGCAACCGTCCTCGACGACGTCGACCCGGCGATGACCATCGCCGCCGAGGAGACCTTCGGCCCGGTGGTGCCGGTCATCGAGATCGCCGGCGACGCCAACGCGCTGGAGCTGACCAACTCGTCGCCGTACGGCCTGCTCGCATCCGTCTTCACCGCCGACCTCGAGCGGGGCCTGCGGTTCGCGGAGGAAGCCCGCACCGGTTGGGTGAACGTGAACCTGTCGACCAACACGTGGGAGTCGCACCTGCCCTTTGGCGGGCGGTCGGGGAGCGTGAGCGGAATCGGGCGCGTCGGCGGCGCCTCGATCCTCGAGCGCTTCACCGAGACCCAGACAGTCCTGTACCGCACGTCGGAGGCATCATCGTGACCGGCGGCCCCTACGACTTCGTGATCATCGGCGGCGGGTCCGCCGGCAGCGCCCTCGCCAACCGCCTCTCGGCCGACCCCGCCACGAAGGTGCTGGTCCTGGAGGCCGGCCGGCCCGACTACCTGTGGGACATGTTCATCCACATGCCGGCGGCGCTCACCTTCCCCATCGGCAGCCGGTTCTACGACTGGAAGTACGAGTCAGAGCCAGAGCCGTACATGAACGGCAGGCGGATCTACCACGCCAGGGGGAAGCTGCTGGGCGGGTCGAGCTCGATCAACGGGATGATCTTCCAGCGGGGCAACCCGATGGACTACGAGCGGTGGGCCTCGGACCCCGGCATGGAGGCGTGGGACTACGCCCACTGCCTGCCGTACTTCAAGAGGATGGAAAGCTGCCTGGCCGGGGGCCCGCCGTTTCGCGGGCAGGATGGACCACTCGTGCTCGAGCGCGGCCCGGCGACGAACCCGATCTTCAAGGCCATGCTGGAAGCGGCCCACCAGGCGGGCTATCACCTCACCGACGACGTGAACGGCTACCGCCAGGAGGGCTTCGCCGCCTTCGACCGCAACGTGCACAACGGGCGGCGACTCTCCGCTGCCCGGGCCTACCTGCACCCGGTGATGGACCGCCCCAACCTCACGGTTGCCACCCGCGCGTTCGTGACCCGGATCGTGTTCCGCGACGGGCGGTCGGTCGGCGTCGAGTACACCGAGCGCGGCGGCAGCGCTTCGACGGTGTCGGCCGGCGAGGTGATCCTCTGCGGCGGGGCCATCAACTCACCCCAGGTGCTCCAGGTGTCGGGGGTGGGGCCGGCGGCACTGTTGCGGGGATTGGGAATTGACGTCGTCGCCGACCTGCCCGGAGTCGGCGAGCACCTCCAGGACCACCTCGAGGTCTACGTACAGCACGCCTGCACCCAGCCCGTCTCGGTGCAGCCCTACCTGCAGTGGCGGCGCCGGCCTCTCGTGGCCCTCGAATGGTTCGCGCTGCACCGGGGACCGGGAGCCACCAACCACTTCGAGGCCGGCGGCTTCGCCTGCAGCAACGACGAGGTCGCCTACCCAAACCTCATGTTCCACTTCCTGCCCATCGCCGTCCGCTACGACGGGTCCGCCCCCGCCGGCGGCCACGGCTACCAGGTCCACATCGGGCCCATGTACTCCAACTCCCGCGGCTCGGTGCGGATCGTGTCGCCCGATCCCCGGCGCAAGCCGGCGCTGCGGTTCAACTACCTCTCGACCCTGGAGGACCGCCGGGAGTGGGTCGAGGCGGTCCGCGTGGCCCGCAGGATCCTCTCCCAGCCCGCCCTCGGGCCGTTCGACGGAGGCGAGGTCTCCCCCGGCCCAGCGGTGCGGACCGACGACGAGGTGCTCGACTGGGTGCGCCGTGACGGCGAGACGGCGCTCCACCCCTCCTGCACCTGCCGGATGGGAGTCGACGACGAGTCCGTCGTCGACCCGCTGACCATGCGGGTCCACGGCCTCTCCGGGTTGCGGGTCGTCGACGCCTCGGTCATGCCGTACGTCACCAACGGCAACATCTACGCACCCGTCATGATGGTGGCCGAGAAGTCCGCCGACATCATCCTCGGCAACACGCCGCTCGCCCCCCAGCACGTGGAG
>JAJZJY010000738.1 GCA_021809885.1 Actinomycetes bacterium | reverse complement strand
CGGCCCCGCCCGCGCTCTGTCGGGAGCTGGCGAGGAACTGGCGGACGATCGCCGACGCGCTGCTCACCTCGCTCGTGCGCCGCCAGCAGGAACGGGCCGAGAGCCTCCAGGGTGTCTTGGACCGCCGGGCCGAGGAGGACGCCCGGGCGGTCGCCGCTGTCCTGGCCGACCTGGAGCGGCAGATCCGCGCTGAGCTCCACGGCGCGGCGGCCGACCTGCAGCTGCAGCTTCCGCTCTTCGCCGCCGACGAGCGAGCCCAAGCCGAGCGCGACCTCGACGCGCTCCGCCTCCGTCTCCAAGAGATCCCGGCCGAGGCCGAGGCCGAGGCGGCACTGGCCCGCCGCCGCTACGCCGAGCCGACCCCCCGCCTGTTCCCCGCCGCAGTCGAGGTCTGCGTGCCCGAGCACCTGGCGGCTCGGTGATGGCCGCGAGCAGAGTCCACAGCGAGTGGCTGTCGCTCGTCGAGATCTCCGGGCCGTTCCTCACCCTGCCCGTGCTCACCCGGGCCTTCCCAGCCGGTCTGGAGCCCACCGACCGCGAGCTCGTCGAAGAGCTGCGGGTCGCCTACGCCGAGGTGACCGACGACCCGACGCTGTCTCCCCGCTTCATCCGCTGGGTGCTCGAACGCCTCCTCGACCTTCCCAACGCGGTGCTCCGCCACGGCGCCGCTGTTCCTGGCCGCCTCACCCATCGGGTCAGCGAGTACGCCGTGGAATTGCGGCCCGACTACGCCGTCATCGACCCAGACGCCGACGCGCCGGAGCCCCGTGCCAGGCTGCTCGTCGCCGAGTGGCCGTGGGGCATCCCGCTCGACGAGCGACCCTTTGGCTCCCCGTGGGCGGCGACCCCGACCGACCGGATGGAGGAGCTGTGCCGGGCGACGGGTGTGCGTCTCGGCCTGGTCACCAACGGCGAGACCTGGACCCTCCTCGACGCACCAGCCGGAGGAGCACGTGGGACGGCGACCTGGGACGCGGAGCTGTGGCTGGAGGAGCGCTCGACCCTCGACGCCTTCACGACGCTGCTGGGCGGGCGCCGGTTCTTCAGCGTCGGGGAGCCCGAGACGCTCGAAGCGCTCCTTGCGGAGTCGGCCAACGCAGAAGCCGAGGTCACCGACCAGCTCGGCCAGCAGGTGCGCCGGGCGGTGGAGCTGCTGATCGACGCCTGGAGCCGGGTCAACCGGGAGCGACACGGCCAGCTCTTCGGCCCGCTCACCCACGCCGAGGTCTACGAGGGCGCCGTCACCGTGCTCATGCGCCTGGTGTTCCTCCTCTGCGCCGAAGAGCGCGGCCTATTCGTCCTCGGCGACCCTCTCTACGACAGCTCCTACGCCGTCTCCACCCTGCGCGCCCAGCTCGAAGAGGAGGCCAACACCTACGGCGAGGACGTCCTCGAACGCCACAGCGGCGCCTGGCACCGCCTGCTCGCCACGTTCCGCATGGTCCACGCCGGCGCACAGCACGAAAATCTCTCCCTCCCCGCCTACGGAGGCAGCCTTTTCGACCCTGACCGGTTCGGGTGGATCGAAGGCCGGCACCCGAGCGATCCGCCGGGTGCGCTTGCGGCGGCGCCCGTACCGGTGGACGACCGCACCGTGCTCCATGTCCTCGACGCGCTCCAGGTGCTGCGCTTTCGGCGCCGGGGCGACACTGACGAGGCACGGCACGTTTCGTTCCGCACCCTCGACGTCGAGCAGATCGGCCATGTCTACGAAGGACTCCTCGACCAGGGGGCGGTAGCGGTGGACGACGTCGTCCTCGGCCTCTCGGGTAAGAAGGAGCCCGAGCTCCGCCTCGAAGAGATCGAAGCGCACGCCGCACAGGGAAGCGGCGCCCTGGTGTCCTGGCTGGTCGAGCAGACCGGCCTTAGCGCCAAGGCGGTGGCAAAGGCACTCGAACCTGGCGCGACGTCAGAGGAGAGGACACGGCTGGCAAGCGCCTGCGACAACGAGCACACGCTCGTCGAGCGCATCACGCCCTACCTCAGGCTGCTCCGCCGGGATCTGCGGGGCCTGCCCCGGGTATGGCTGCCTGGCAGTATCGTCATGACCCGAGCCGGGGACCGCCGCTCCTCGGGCACGTACTACACCCCCAAGGCCCTCGCCGAGGAGATGGTCCGCCACGCCCTGGAGCCGCTTGTCTACCAGCCCGGCCCGGCCGAGGGAGCCAATCCTGAGGACTGGAAGCTGCAACCCTCCGCCGAGCTGCTCGACCTGCGCATCTGCGACATGGCCATGGGGTCAGGGGCCTTCCTGGTGGCCGCTTGTCGCTACCTCGCGGCCCGGGTCCTCGAAGCGTGGAGCGCCGAGGGCCTCTCAGCCGGGGATCCTGTTGGGCCACCCGGCGGCGAGACGGTGCCCCTGCCGGGGGAGGAGACCGACCAGGAGATCTTGGCGCTCCGGCTGGTGGCTGATCGCTGCCTCTACGGCGTCGACCGCAACTCCATGGCCGTCGAGATGGCGAAGCTTTCACTGTGGCTCGTCACCCTGGCCAAGGACCGGCCGTTCAGCTTCCTCGACCACGCCCTGCGTGCCGGGGACTCGCTACTCGGCGTCACATCGCTGGAACAGATCGAGTACCTGCACTTCGATCCGACCAAAGGTGTCAAACTCCACGGCGGGACCCTCTTCGACCCGGCCACGGTCGTCCGCCCGCTGCTCGGACACGCGCTTCGGCTACGTCGCAGGATCGAGTCCTTCCTCGTGCTCGACGTCGCCGATGCAGAAGCCAAGCGAGCCCTCTTCGCACAGGCCCGCAAGGCGCTCGACCAGATCGCGGTGATCGCCAACGTGGTGGTCGGCGCAGCGCTTTCCACCGCGACCCAGGCAGAGGCTCAACTGGAGGGCCGGCTCCTTGCCATCGCGCCCGAGGTGCGCGCCGCCCTCGACCCGGGCCGGCGTCCGGGGGACCAGTCAGCTCGCATCGAGGATCTCCGCCTCCGTGCGGAGTACTGGCTCGACGAAGGCCGGCCGCCGATGGCTCCCGACCGCGTGTGCTTCCACTGGCCCCTCGAGTTCCCCGAGGTTTTCGTAGACCGTGAGCGTCCCGGGTTCGACGCCGTTGTTGGGAATCCTCCCTTCCTGGTCGGCAAGCGGATCTC
>JAJZJY010000737.1 GCA_021809885.1 Actinomycetes bacterium | reverse complement strand
ATGGCCCTCCAAGCCGAACGTGGCCGTCTCGAAGCCGTCGCCGACACCTGGCGGCTCCTCCAGGACCGGCTGGACGAGATCGACGTCGACCCCGAACCTGCCACCGTGCGCATCCACCGCTCGCTGACTGCCCCCGAGGAAACCCCGGCCGAACGCGCCCGGCGGGCACGGCTGTCGTCGTGACCCTCGCCGAGCTCGGAGCCGGCCTCGGTGCCGGCCGCCAACGCGCCGCGGCCGTCTCGGCCCTGGCGGGGGTCGAGGCGATCCTTGTCTGGCAGGTCGCCCGGTCGGCGGCGCTGGCCGCCTTCATGTACCTGGGGGCGGTCGGGGTGGTCACCTCGGTCATCGACCTGCGCACCCACCGGCTTCCCGACCAGGTGGTCCTGCCGTCCTATCCCATCGTCGTCGCTCTCCTGGCGCTGGCCGCGGGCATGGAGGGACGCTGGTGGCCGCTCGGGCGCGCCGCGCTCGCCATGGTGTTGGTGGCGGGCTTCTACCTCGCCCTCGGGCTCGCCTTCTCCCCGGGGATGGGGATGGGTGACGTGAAGCTCGCCGGCCTGGTAGCCCTCGGCCTCGGCTGGTTGGGCTGGCCGGTGCTCACCACCGGCGTGCTGGCCGGCTGGGCCTTGGCCGCCCTGGCGCTCCTCACCCGCCACGCCACCAAGCCGGCCAGACGCGGTCGCCCGATCGCCCTCGGACCCTGGCTCTGCCTCGGGGCGTTGGTGGCGATCGGGCTGCGGTAGGGAGCGCATCGCGGTGTCGAGCTGCTCGGAGGACTCCTTGAAATCGTGGCGCGCACGAGGTCGTTCGCCCTGGAACGGCATGATGAACGGGGAGGCGCGGCCATGTCCCACTTCCGGGCTGGAATCAGGGTGGTGGCCCATTACGGCCGGCGCCGGCCCCCGTCCGATCACTGATCGTCCGTAGCGACTGAGCCCCGCGAGGAAGGGCCGATGCAGCGAGTCGCCATCTACGCCAGGGAGGTCCCGACCGTCGGCGCCGCCCGTCAGCTCGACGCCCAAGTCGCCAGGGTGTCCGCTGTCGTACGGCGCCGGGGCGGGTGGGTCGTTGCCACCTACATCGACTGCTGCCCGGGGACCACCTTGGTGCGCCCTGGGCTGGGTGCGCTGATGGCCCACGCCGGTGCCGGGTGGTTCGACGTGGTCGTCGTGGAGCGCCGGGAACAGGTGGCCCTCGACCCTTCCCTCCGCCGGCAGGTGTGCGACGTGCTATCCAGGGTCGGGGTCCGAGCCGTGGTGCTGCACCCGCCGCTCGAGGCCCGGCTGGGTCGGCTGGTGGCCGGGCTGGCCCTGGTCGACCTGGTCGAAGGGCTCTGATCGGACTGGATCAGCCGGCGGTACCGGTCTCGGCGGCTCGCCCGAGCCGTCATCGCCACGGCGCTGGTAGCCGACATCTGGATCGCTCTCGGGCTCGTCTTCCCCTACGGCTTCGGCCCCGGCGACGCCAAGCTCGGCGGTGCTGCGTCCGGCCGTCGGGCGTTGCATTTCGGAGGCAGCCATGGCTGGCTCCTCGTAGACGTACTGGCTCGGGACGTGGCCCCGCCCAACGTCACCGCCGCCCTGTCCAGCGCGTGACTGTCGTCACGGACCAGCCAGGTAGGACTCCAGCCACCGAGGCCCGCGGATCGCACGCGGGGCGTCGGGTCCCAGCTCCCCAAGGAAGCGACTCGCAATCGTTGGCGCCGCCTTGACGTCCGCGATTCGCCGAATCTTGTCCCGTTGGACCTGCACGCGGAGGCTCATGGCCAACCCCAGGTCCATCCTGCCCGAATACGTGAGCACGAGCTGCGAGGACGACCGGGTAATGGCAACGTATAGAAGCCGTCGCTGCTCCTCGACGGCCGCGGCTCGCTGTTGTTCCGTCGCACGATCGGAAGACGGCAACGTCGGCACGATCCCATCGACCATCCCGACGACGTATACAACCGGACTGGTCAATCCCTTCGACTTGTGGAGGCTCATGATCCGCACATACTCCGGGCTCGGAGGAACATCGACCTGGGTGATTCCCGTGATGAGGGCTTCGAGGAGCTCTTTGGGCGAACTTACGGTGTCGAGCGCCGCCACAGCGAGGGTTCGCAGATCGGCGAGGTCGTCGACGTTCTCCGGGAACAACGCGTCGACCAGTCGTGGCAGATCATCGAGCGGCAGCTTCTCGATGATGGTGATGGCACCGTTGTACTGGGTCATGAAAGCTCTCGTGTTGACCGGGATCGTGGAGCCGGACCGCACGGCTTCGAGCGCCTCCCGTTCCGCGATGCCGGCACCACGGCAGTACTCCATGAGCTTCTGGTAGCCGGGAGCACGAGCGTTCTGGTCGCCGTAGCCGAGGATGACCCGAAGCGAGACAGGGTCATCCTCGACCGCCAGCCACAGGAGGGCGAGGGCGCGCTGCGCATCCGGCTTGCGCACCGCTTCCTCGGTGAAGAAGGAGTGAGCGGCGACGTCGAGCGCATTCAGGCCGTTGCGGATCGCCTCGCCGATCTTGTGCCGGCCCGTCAGGACGAGAATATCCCCCGGCTGACGACGCTCGGTCTGGATGTCGGAGACGATCGCTGCAACGACCCCCTCCACCTCGTCGTCCAGCTCCGGCCATTGCACGATCGCCACGTCGCCCTCGGTGTCCGTATGAAGACAGCCGAGCGGCGACTTGTCGCGACCGGCAGCGTGCGAAATCAGAGAATTCGCCATCGATAGGATGCGGCGTGGACATCGGCCGCACACATCGATGACGTGGCGGTCCACGTCCGCTCGTTCCAGGAACTGCTGTATCCCGATCGGGTTCGCGTGGCGGAAGCTGTAGATCGACTGGTCGTCATCCCCGGCGATGCACAACGCGGTCGAACCAGGCTCGGCGAGGACGTCGAGGAGATGCTGTTCCAGGAAATTGAGGTCCTGGTACTCGTCGACGATGACGTGGTCGAATGCCTCCAGATCGTCCGCGAGCGGATTGTGCTTCAGGTAGTCGTACGCGAGCGGCACCACCTCGCCGATGAGCATGGCCCGATGATGGACCAGCCACCGGATCACCTGCGCCGCGAATGCCCTGTCGGTCGCATTCACGGCGAGCCCAGGGTGATCCT
>JAJZJY010000736.1:1380-3106 GCA_021809885.1 Actinomycetes bacterium | reverse complement strand
CCGGCCGCTGGCTCCGATCCGGCCGGCGCAGCAGCAGACCCGGCCGGCGCAGCAGCAGGCCCGGCCGGCGCCGGCCCGCCCTTCCACTCCGCCATGGCGCCCGACGCCGAGAGGAGGCGGGCGACGCGGTCGGTCGGCTGGGCGCCGTCGCGCAGCCAGCGCAGCGCCTTGGCGTTGTCGATGTCGATCTTGGACGGTTCGGCCCTCGGCTCGTAGGTGCCGAGGATCTCGATGAAACGGCCGTCTCGCGGGGAGCGGCTGTCGGCGGCCACCACGCGGTAGAACGGCTGCTTCTTCTTGCCCATCCGCATGAGGCGGAGCTTGACGGCCATGGTTGTCGGCTCTCCTGTTGCCTGCGACCGTCAGCGGCCGCGCTTGTTCTTCTTCTTGGACTTGCGGCCCGCCTTGGCGGTCGCCTTGGACATCCGGCGGCCGATACCCGGCAGGTTGGACAGGCCCTTCATGTAGGCCTGCATCTGCTTGAAGCGATCGAGGAGGCTGTTGACCTCCGCTGTCGTGGTGCCGCTCCCGCGGGCGATGCGGCTGCGGCGTGACCCGTTGATGATGCTCGGGTTGCACCGCTCCTCGGGCGTCATCGAACGGATGATCGCCTCGATGGGCTTCATCGCGTCGTCGTCGACCTCGGCGTTGCGCATCTCCTTGGGGAGCCCCGGGATCATACCGACCAGCCCGGAGAGCGGGCCCATCTTCTTCAGTTGCTGCATCTGGTCGAGGAAGTCATCGAGGCTGAACTGGCCCTCCTGCAGCCGGGCCATCGCCCGCTCCGCCTCCGCCTGGTCGACCACGGCCTCGGCCTTCTCGATGAGTGACAGGACGTCACCCATGCCGAGGATCCGGTCGGCCATGCGGTCGGGGTGGAACAGGTCGAAGTCGCCCTGCTTCTCGCCGGTGGAGGCGAAGACGATCGGCCGGCCCACGACCTCCTTGACCGACAGGGCGGCGCCGCCACGGGCGTCGCCGTCGATCTTGGTGATGATGACGCCGTCGAGCTCGAGGGTCTTGTGGAACGCCTCGGCGGTGGCGACGGCGTCCTGGCCGGTCATGGCGTCGATGACGAGGAACGTGTAGTGCGGGTCGGTCGCAGCCGACACGCGCCGCACCTCGTCCATGAGCTCCTCGTCGATCGAGAGGCGCCCGGCGGTGTCTATGACGAGGACGTCCCGGCCGAGGCGGCGCGCTTCGTCCAGGCCCCGTGCCGCCACGCTGACAGGGTCTGCCGGCTCGCTGAAGACGGGCACACCCGCCTCGGCTCCGAGGATCCGCAGCTGCTCGACGGCCGCCGGGCGCTGGAGGTCGGCGCCGACGAGCAGCGGCTGGCGACCCTGCCGGCGGAACCAGGCGGCGAGCTTGCCCGCGGCGGTGGTCTTACCTGCGCCCTGGAGGCCGGCGAGCAGCACGACGGTCGGCGGGCGGGGAGCGTAGGTGATGCGGAGGGTCTCGCCGCCAAGGATGGTGCGCAGCTCGTCGTGGACGACCTTCACGACCTGCTGGCCGGGCGTGAGCGACTGGGAGAGGTCGGCGCCGACGAGCTGGGTGCGGACGCGGGTGACGAAATCCCGGACGACGCGAAGGTTGACGTCGGCTTGCAGCAGGGCGAGGCGGATCTCGCGGAGGGCCTCGTCGACATCGGCCTCGGAGAGTCGCCCCTTGCCGCGCAGCCGGGTGAAGATGGCGTCGAAGCGGTCGCTCAGGGACTCGAACAAGC
>JAJZJY010000736.1:0-1370 GCA_021809885.1 Actinomycetes bacterium | reverse complement strand
GCGGCTGACCAGGCTACTCCAAGAGAAAGTCCACGCCCTCCGCCTGCCGGCTCCGCTACGGCATCAGTCCCCTGCGCTGACGAGGGCGTCCACGAATTCGGCGGGATCGAACTCCACGAGGTCCTCGGCCGACTCGCCGACACCGATGAGCTTCACCGGGATGCCGAGCTCGGTCTCGACGGCCAGGGCGATGCCACCCTTGGCGGTGCCGTCGAGCTTGGTGATCACGACGCCGGTGAGGCCGACCGCCTCGGCGAACTGCTTCGCCTGGATGAGGCCGTTCTGCCCGGTGGTGGCGTCGAGCACGAGGAGCGACTCGGTGACCTTGCCGGGGGGGCGTTCGGCGACGCGGCGGACCTTCTTCAGCTCCTCCATCAGGTTCACCTTGGTGTGCAGACGCCCGGCGGTGTCGGCGAGCACGAGGTCGGCGTGCCTGGCGGCGGCGTGCTGGACGGCGTCGAAGATGACAGCGCCCGGGTCCCCACCCTCGTTGCCGCGGACCACCTCGACGCCGACCCGGTCCCCCCACATGGCGAGCTGGTCGGCGGCGGCGGCGCGGAAGGTGTCGCCGGCCGCCATCACGACGCTGCGCCCGCCGCGGGCCTGCTGGAGCCCGACCTTGCCGATGGTCGTGGTCTTGCCGACGCCGTTGACGCCGACGAACAGCCAGACGTTGGTGACGTCGGGCTCGAAGTGCAGGCTGCGGTCGGCCTGGAGCCGCCCGACGAGATCGTCGCGAAGGAGGCCGACGAGCTCGTCGGGTGTGCCGACGTTGTCAGCCTTGACCCGGCTGCGGAGGTCGTCGAGCACGCCGGCGGTGACCTCGACGCCGACGTCGGCGAGGATCAGCGCCTCCTCCAGCTCCTCCCAGGTCGTCTCGTCGATCCGCTCCCGGGAGCGGACGGAGGTGAGGTACCCGCCGAGGAGTGACCGCGCCTTGCCCAACCGCTCCCGCAACCGCGGCCGCTCCGGGAGGACGACGACCATCTCCTCATCGGGGGGCGCTTCGACCTCGACGACGGCGACCGGCGCAAGCTGGACGTAGGAGGCGAGGAAGGCCCGGTGTACGCCCGGCATTACCGCCAGGCGCTGGACGAGCGCAGGGGAGAGGACCTGCGCCACCTCTACGTGGCGCTCACCAGAGCGCGCCACCAGGTGGTCGTCTGGTGGGCGCCGACGCAGTACTGCCAGCACTCCGCTCTCGGCCGCTTGTTGCTCTCCCGTCAGCCCAGTGGTGACGTGGCGGCCAGCGGCCTCCCTAACGAGCCACGGGACCAGCAGGTGCGCACGGCCTTCGAAAAGGTGGCTGCCCTGACGCCCGGTTTGGTGAGCGTCGAGCGGGCCACCGTCCCGGCACCGTTCGCCACCGT
>JAJZJY010000735.1 GCA_021809885.1 Actinomycetes bacterium | reverse complement strand
AGATGAGCGCTCGGATGGTGCGGAATGCTTGGGCGTAGGTGCGGAAGGGCCTGCGGTAATCGGTGTGGAGGATCCTCCAGGTTTTGATGTGGGCGTTGGCTAGTTCGATGGCCCAGCGGATCTTGTGGATGCTGGTGTTGCGTTGATGGTCGCTTTTGACGAGCTGCCCTCCGATAGGTTTCTTGCGGGGGGTGACAGCTCCGGTGCCTTGATAGCCTTTGTCGGCGATGACCTGGTCGGTGTCGACGTAGTCGTCGATGTGGTGGTGGTCCCAGGCGGCCTTGTCATGGACAGAGCCGGCGAGCGGGTCGGAGATCCACAACACGTTGCCGTGGGTGTCGGAGGCGACTTGATGGTTGTGTCCGGTGGTGCGGTGCTTGCCGGAGTACAGCTCTGGGTGGGCACGGTAGGACCAGCAGGGAGTCAGAGTGCCGTCGAAGACCAGCACCAGCTGCTCTGGGAGGTCTTCGAGGGTCGGGACGTGCTCGCCGAGGGCAGCCTCGATCGGTCCTTCGAGTGCAGCGATGGTTCTCGACACGGTCGGCTGGGAGATCCCGAACAGTTCCGCGACGGCGGCTTGGGCCAGATTGCGGCGAAGGTAGAACAACACCACGCTGACAGCTGTGGGCAGATCGAGACACGCCGGGCGGCCTCCACCGGGTCTGTTGGCGGCACCGCCAGCAGCAAGCCGTGCGATCAGTTCGGTTGTCTGTGTATCGGTCAGTCCTGTGATAGCGTACATTCTCGCAACGGTCCTTCTCTCTGGAGATCTTTGACAAGTCCCAGTGTAATCGGAGGACCGTTGCGTTACGGGTGTTCTGGGCGCGCCTTATGTCACACCGCTGCAGTGGGCGTCACTGCCTGCGGTGGCTTGGAGTGTGTTTCTGAGATCCTATTGAGAGCACCCTTTTGAATAACCCTCAATGGCTAGCCCTTCAGGCACAGAGGAAGTGGCAGGGGCAGATCCCCTCATATGCGCGGCCCTGGCGCTCGGTTGGCGCGTGGAAGAACTCTTCAGCCAGTTCCCTATTCCCGAACAATCACCACGCGCCTACGACTCTGGTCGACTGCCGGGGCTCAGCAAGCTGACTTCCTACGACTGGCAGCGCCTCGGCCTGGATCAGGTCGATTTCGTGATGTGTCAGATTACGGCGAAACTCGGCGCTCCCGCAGCAGTACCTCTGGACATGACTAACGATGCCCGCAAGAAGCTGGACGCGACTGCCGAAGTTGGCGCTGGACACGTCGAGCGGCGAGACGCGTACAAGGCCGCCGTCGGACAAGTGCACGTCGATTTATTAGTCACGTTGACGGCGGCGGACGCTGACTACGGCAAGGCCTACGGTCTCGGGCGGGCCTTGGCGGATACCGCGCGCCCCCACCAATCGACTTCAGATCTGGCTACTACGTTTGAACGCCATCGCGTGAACCAACTCTACGTATGGCTCGATGAACTTGCCTCGGTCCTCCCGGATCACTCGGGCCGGTCTGTCGGTCGATCAATCGGATGGTGGAGCGAGGCAGTGGCTGCTTCTGCCAGCGGGACGACCTTGAGCGCGGCGTCAGCTCCCACGAACCCGTTGGTAAAGACAGTCGAGCAGGTCTGGTGGAAACATGCCGCGAGCGTCCTCGTGCCCTGTCGCTCACGAATCCAGGAGAAGTCAGTCAAGCCACCCGACATGCCGAGTCTGGCGCTCGCTGTCGTCCGCCAGGGCGCTCTTTGGAGGCAGGTACTCGCGGGTGAGAAGCTCGGTGTTGATCTGCTTACGCCAGGTGACTATGTACGCGCCGGAGAACGTCTCGCCAAGCACTATGCCAACCTGGCCCGTCAGGCAGGAAGGTCTCTCATTCCGCTCCTGGCGTTCTTGGGCATTATCCTCGCAGCCGTCATTCTGACGCTGGCATTGATTCCCGGGTCGGCCGTTGCTCGGACCGCCACTGCAGCGGCAGCAGGCGCAGGGGTATTCTCGGGCGTGTGGAAGGTAGTGCGAACGCGGGTTGCCCCTATCGCTGCTCGTCTAGAGGCGCCTTTGTGGGGTGGCGAGTTGAACACCGCTGTCGCCGAGGCAATCACCATTCCTCCGGTGGGTATACCGCAGGATCCGGAGTGGGAAACGGCCTTCGAGCAAGTTATCAGCGCGGCGGTCGCTGCGGCCGAGAACCCGAGTTCCGAGACTTTAACTTGATGGCCATGCAGGTCCGGAACGCCGAATCAGCCGACTTGCATCAGATCATGAGTCCCCCGCGACATCAGGAGGGAGGGGCCGCAGGAGTTGACATACCCACCTGTAGCCACCGGCGCTACTCCTCCTCGAAGCCCTGGTCGCTGAAGTGGAGGGTGCGGGCGTTCTCGGTGACGGTACGGATGACCGGCTCGTCGAAGCCATCGGGAGCACTGGCGGAGATCTCGATGGTGACCTCGACGTTGGCGGACGCGTCACCGAGATGGGCGATGACCTCTTGGACGACCCGACCGAACTCGAGGCTGAGCCGCTCGGAGCGCAGCGCGACGCTCCCGTGGAACCGTCGTGGCTTCGCGGGCGATATCAGCGCGTCGGCAGCCAACGGTGTCGATGCCGGCGAATCGGCGATGCGTCCGGCCGAGGCAGCCGTGGCGATGGAGCCAGCAGCAGCCTGGGCGCTGCTGGCTTGGTCGTCGACGCGGAGCTGTGCGGCAGCGACGTCGGGTCGCACGAGCAGCGTGGAGACCGACACCGCAGCGCCGGCACCGGGCCCGACCACGAGGCCGAGGTAGCGCTTGGTCGCGGCGTCATAGCCCTCGGCAACGGCAAAGCCTTCCTCGGACCAGGCGAAGCCGGCCGGCCCGTCCTGCACGCAGCGGTGCAGCACGAGTCGGTCTCGCAGCCGGGGCAGATACGGGTAGCGGGCGAGGGCTTCCCAGAGCTCTTCGACCGAGACGTGGCCCTTCTCCCACAGCGAGGCGAGCGGGCCACCGAGCACGAGGGTTCGCAGCAGCGAGGGGGCGTAGACCAAGTTGAGGTGGCCCTTGTCGACGAGGCGTCGGGCGGTGCGTGCTGCGAGGTCGCCTTGGCCGTCGATGCGCACCGCATCGAGCACGATCGGTCCGGTGGGCTCCGGCTGAGTCGGGAC
>JAJZJY010000734.1 GCA_021809885.1 Actinomycetes bacterium | reverse complement strand
GAGCGTCGGCTTGGACACCCCTGCGCGAGCCACGACCTTGTCCACCCCAGTCGCAGCGATGCCCTCCGCGTAGAACAACTCGGTCGCGGTGTCGAGCAACCTTGCGTGGGTGACTTCGGAGGAGCTCACCTCCTTATACTGACGGGTCAGTCAAGCTACCTCAAGTCATGAAGAGCGCATTGCACGGTGAAGACCGACAAGCGCGACGCACCACGCCTTGCCCTCTTGCTCCGCGCTGGGCAGCTCACCGCCGTGGGCGTGCCGAGCCTGGCCGAAGAGGCGGTGCGGGACCTGTGCCGGGCGCGCGCCGACATGGTCCAGCGGTCCCCGCCCGAGTTGACGCCCCGACCATCCATTCGAGCCGCACGACGCAGGTCAAGATCGCCGAGCACCGGCACCGCCGGGCCCTCTGAAAAGCGCACACGTCCCGCCGATCAGCTGAGCTAGCCGGCCGGCCCGGCCCAGTCCGAGGGAGGGTCCGAGGCGGGGAACGACTCGATCTCCTCCTCATCGACCTGGTCGAAGGTGGCGTTGGCGGGGCGGTCGTCCAGCCGGTCGAGAGCTTCGAGGGTAAGTCCTTCGAGGGATGCCAACACCAGGTCGGCCGAAGCCACCACCTCTGGCTTGGGTGGGAAGTCCCGGTTGGGTACCGCGACGACCCTGAGCCCGGCAGCGATTGCTGCGTCGATCCCGTTGGTCGAGTCCTCCACGGCGACGCAGCGCTGGGGGGAAAGACCCAACCGTCGGGCCGCTTCCAGGTAGACGTCGGGGTACGGCTTGCCTCTGCGCACCTCTTCGGAGGAGACGGTCGTTTGAAAGGCGGAAGCGAGCCCGCTCAGTGTCAACACCTCTTCGATGACCACCCGATTGGACGAGGACGCCAGTCCGAGCGGCCAACGGCCTCCGATGCGGGCGACCGCGTCACGTGCCCCCTGCAGCAGCGGGAGCGCCCGGCGGTAACGGTCGAGCAGGATGTCCACCACCAGCTCGACGATCTCCGCTTCGTCGAGCTCGACGCCCAATTGGTTGCGAAGGTAGTTAGACCACTCGAGCGAGCTCATGCCCTGCATGTCCGCGGTGGCCTGTTCCCGCCAGTGACCGCCGTAGCGGGCCACCACTTGACGTCGGGCGTCGTCCCAGAGGGATTCAGAGTCGAGCAGCACGCCGTCCAGATCGAAAACGACGGCTCTGATCACTTCTGCAGTATGGCGCCCAGGTTCGGGCTGGGTCCGGCGCGGCCCTAACGGACCGGCGGAGGTCGGCCTTCCATGCTCGCC
Source organism: Actinomycetes bacterium (assembly GCA_021809885.1). GTDB lineage: Bacteria > Actinomycetota > Acidimicrobiia > Acidimicrobiales > Palsa-688 > JAKAQB01. The sequence continues at coordinate 1,843 of JAJZJY010000734.1, read as the reverse complement.
GAGAGCGCGGGATCCCATCCGCAGGCGGCGCAGGAGTGCTCGACGGCTGACCTCACAAAGCAGAGGGCCGTTCGATGCGGATCGTCGGACGCAACGATTTCGTCCCAGTCCAAGATGTACTCCCCCAGAGCAGGTTCCCACCTGGCCGCTGAGGGTTCGAGCACACCTTGGCCGTAGCCCGGGGGGCCAGGATGCGCGTAGGCGTAGAAGGCGGCCCTCGGGAAGCGCCGGTCCCCTGGCCACCAGCCGATCGCGATCTCCTCGGCGTCCATGGCGTTCCGCCTGATGAACTCCGACGATCCGGGATCGGCAGGCTGACCCGAGAAGAGGCTGACAGCCAGGTCGAACGATCCCCACCAGGCATTGACCGGGGTGCAGCGACCCCGAAACGGTGCCCGCACCTCGCTGAGCACCGTCGCGACGCGCGTCGCTGCGCTCATGTAAGAGGCCACCTGGTCCGGATCGTAGGTCGCGTGCTGATCGTCCTGGTCGAGCGGGACCGTCCATGTGACCTCTTGGGGGCGGGGGTCGAACGGCACTGGTCCCACCAGGCCGGTGACGGCCGCGAGGACGTCCCGGGTGACTTCCCCGACGGGGCGGTCCGGGGTCAGGTCGACACCGTGGCGCCGCCCGTCGCTGTGCTCGATCACGCTCTGGTGAGCGTGAAGATCGAGCGCCACCACGATCGCCCCTGAACCGTCAGGCGCCGGAAGCGGCCGGGTCTCCCATCCTCTCGCGGTGAGGCGCAGGGCCGCGTGCTGTAGCTGCGGCTCGGGGGGCGCGAGGCGGGCGGCCAGCTTGCCGAGAACCTGGGTGTGAGCGTGCAGCGTGTCGCAGGTGTCGCTCCACGACTCGAAGGGAAGAGGGTCCCAGACGTAGGCAGTCGGCACAGCCGGCCTTCAGGGATGTGAGGGGGAGGGAAGGGCGCCTTCCACGTCGAAAAGAAGATGATCGGGGTAGCACCACCACCAGTTCTCCCCCGGCTCGAACGAGCGGATGAGCGGATGGTCACGATGAGCCTGCCAGTGGGCGGTGGCATGTCGGTTCGGTGAACTGTCGCAGCAACCGACATGACCGCACCGCATGCACAGGCGAAGATGCACCCAGCTGCCACCCATCTTCAGGCAGTCCTCGCAGCCTTCGCTGGAAGGAGTGACACCCTCGACGGTGTCCAGATGGGAACAGGTCTCGGCCACGCAGTGCTCCTTCGACGCTCACCCGGCGGACGACAGGCTAATCCCAGGCTCGAATCTTTGCCTGTCTCATGTTCGCGACGACTCGCGATTGTCCTGCCTGTCCATCGCCGGCAGGTCCGCCCGGCATTCGACTTCGCGGCGGCCCGCGAAGGGGCATCCCGAACAGCGACCCGGCCGACAGCCCCGACGCCATCCGACAACAGGTACGCCGAATGCACAAGTACGGCAGCGACTGGATCAAGACGACCAACACCGGCGGCTACGTCCGCCCCGGCGACGATCCCGCCCGGCTGGCCTGGTTCGACCACGAGATGACCGCCCAGTGCGAGACCGCCGCCCAACTCGGCCTGCCCGTCGCCGTGCACACCGGCGCGACCGAAGGCTGCAGGCAGGCCATCTGTTGCGGGGCGCGTAGCTTGGAGCACGCCTACCTCATCGACGACGAGGCCGTCGCCTTGGCCGAAGACGTGGGAACCTTCATCGTGCCCACCATGCAGGTCACCGCAGAAGACCACGAGTCGCTTCAGTAAGGCCTCACGCCACGACTGAGTGAGCGCTGATGGTGTAGTTCCAGTCGCCGTGAAACTCGTGCGGGGTGAGCGGCACGGCAGCCAGTTCGGCGTCACTGATCTTGACCCCGGTCGGAT
>JAJZJY010000733.1 GCA_021809885.1 Actinomycetes bacterium | reverse complement strand
TTGGCGGCGCCGGGCAGAACCTCTGGTCGGCGTGTGCCGGCTCGGCGTTTGTCCGAGCGCATCCTTTAGGTCTCTTGGGGAGAGCCCGCACAGCGGTCAAGGTTCTTGGACAACCGTCGTCTCCGGGTCGCACTACGACAGAGATCCAGGATCGCTGAACGGTCCGTCTCAGCGGCGCACAATCGGCTTCTCTTGCGCCGGGGCGGGTCGCGTGGAGCCGCGGGCGACCCCGTTGTGGGCAATCAGGAAGTCTTGCGATATTGCAGGTAAGCGGCCACCGCTCCGATCACGCCGATCGCCAAGTCGATGGTGTTCCGCTTCATCCCACCATAACCAAGGAAGACCACCGTGATCAGGATCGCCGCCCAGAGGACGGCACTTCCGCGGCGCTGCCTTGTGCGTCTTGGGGCGGGGCGTCTCTTCGCCGGGGCGCTCTTGGGGCGCGGCCGCGCCGCTGTGGCAGCGCGGGACCCGGCGCTCCTGGATGAACTGGGGCGGGGTTGGGGGGCCATGACACAATGTTACTGTGTCACGATTCTCCCGCGGTGTATGGCGCCGGGGCGATTCGCGCCTTGCGAATTGGCACTGTAAGCGTCGATCGCTGCTCGCAACTCTGCGATCCGCTGCTCGCAGCCGGCGAGCAGCCGAGATCGGGTGCGGTCGTTGTCGCTCCGATCCTCGTCGAGATAGCGCTGCCGCCATGACAGCTCCGTCTCGAGCTGTGTGCGCAGAGCGGAGAGCTCCGGGGGAAGTGCGGGGCTGGTCATCTTGGGTCTCCTCTCGTTGCGAACATCTGTGACACCAATTACAGACTTTTGAGCCGAGCGTAGCAACCCGAAGATCGCTCTGACCAGGATTTCTAGGTCGAGACCGACGGGAGCAGGCTCTGTTGGACGGCGGCACCGAGTCCATCGGATGGCGAGCGCCGTGGGGGTCTGGCTGAAGTGGAGAACACGGGGCAGCGCTGCTGGAAGGGGCAATAGCCACAGAGCTGGGTTGGGTTGACAGCGAAGGTCTCAGAGGCGTGTGCCCGTTGGATCGTCTCCACGGTCTTGGTGATCCATGACCGGGCGCTGGCGACCGTCTCGCCGCTCACTGGCTCGGAGAGCTCGATGCCGTGGCTCCCGTACAAGAGGCGCACGGCAACAGGTGCAGCGGCCTTAGCTGCTGCCCACACTGCGGAGTAGACATGCAACTGACGCAGCCGAGCGTCACGAAAGCGCTCGCTCGGAGGGTTCCCCGTCTTGTAGTCGGTGATGACGACACCGAGGTCGGTCTGATCGGCGCGGTCGATGATCGAGAGAAAGGGGACACCGTCGATTCGGGTCTCGATGCGCTCTTCAGTGGAGAGGACGCGGACGCGGGCCGGTTCGAGTGCCAATGTCCCGGCGATCGCCGTCCAAGCCCGCTGCTTGAAATGCACCTGCTCGCTCGGCCCGAGATCGAGCGCGACGAACTGGGGGGTGTCGACGAACCCGGTCCAGGTGCAACCGGCAATGCTCCGTGCAGCATCAAGAGTGCGCCCGTCGGGCTCAAGGTGGTAGAAGAGCTCGAGCACCTTGTGAACGAACTGGCCAAGCACCGCGGCTTCGCCCCCTGGCGAAGGGAGCCGCAGGATGCGCTCGAAGTAGAATTGCTTTGGACACGAGCGAAATTGGGACAGAGCGCTATAGGAGTAGTGGTGGGGAAGTTCTGCTCGCTCCTGCTCGGTGTCAGGTGTCATATCTGTCGTCCTCTGTGTCTCGGACACATTAGCTGGTCGCTGTATCACCGCCACGGGGCACCCATCCCCCTATAACGGGACACGCTGTCATACCCTGGGAAGTGACGGGTCGGACAACGCCCGTCGGCAGGTCAGCCGAGATGAACGGAGAGGCGTGATGAGCGCCACGGAGACGGTTCTTCCACAAGGGTGGTTCGATGAGTCCCCTGCCGGCGAGGGTGCGCCGGGTGAGGAGTCGGGAACAAACGCGGGTGACGTGGCGCGCCGGCTCGCCTCGTCGGCCCGACTGTCCAAGCGCCGCTACGAGCAGCTGCCCCTCGTCGGAGAGAGCGCAGTCTTCACCGAGGTCCAAGGGCGAATGCCGGGGGAGTCGACGTCCCCAGAGGGGCTCGTCGAGCTCACGAATTCGATCGGCGCCATGGGCGTATTGCAGCCCATCCTCGTCGAAGAGGTCGGGAAGAGTGGCTACCGCCTGGTGTCGGGCGAACGTCGCTTGCGGGCCTGCCGGCTCGGGCTGCTCGAGCAACCCGATAACCCACACTTCCAACGGGTCCCGGCGCTGGTATGCCCAGGGCCGCTGTCAGAAGAGGAGCGACGGGCCTGGCAGCTCGTCGAGAATCTCGCTCGCGAGGACCTGCAGCCTGGTGAGCTCGGGTACGCGCTCGTCTTCGAGCGCTGCGCGTTGCTCGCGTCCCATCTGGTCCGGGCCGGGGCACCAGTTAGCCCGGAGGCCTGCAGCATCGATGATCCGGTGCTGCGCTGGGAGGAGCTCACCAAAGCGGCGCGCTCGTCCAAAGTGGCGGTCATCGCCCCCTGGGAAGAGGTACTGCGTCGGCTCGGGCTTCGCCAGCTGAAGGCTGATACCGCCAAGCAGATCGCTCGAGCTCTGAGGACCCTCCCCGCCGAGCTCACCGAGGAGTTCGACAAGGAGAAGGTGCCGCTCAGCACGCGCCTTGAATACATCACGCTGCGCAACGGCAGGGCGGAGGCGGCCGCCGAGCTCTGGGCGGCGGTGCGCGCCCGCGGTGCCCCGGAGCGCCTGCGCGGCGCGACGCGAGAGATGATCGACCACCCGGCGTTGCCCGCCGCCCAGGCGCTGGAGCGGGCCGAGGAGAAGGTCGAGAGCGCCAACCGGGCGCGCAGCGAGACGCTGCGCCGCCGGGCGGAGATGGAGCGGGGGGTCACCCGCGGCAACCTTGAGCTTGAAGACGGCGGTCGGCTGGAGGTCGTGGCCCGTTCCGGGTCTCCCTCGACGCCAGGGCCAGGGGTCCCGGTCACAAGGAAGCCGGTCAAGGAGTCTCCAGCGACCGATCCGAACCGTGACGAGAACGACGAGCCAGACGAGGACCTGCTGGTCGGTCCGACGCTTGCTGAGCCAAAGCTCGTGAAAGCGACGCTCGAT
>JAJZJY010000732.1:2275-3130 GCA_021809885.1 Actinomycetes bacterium | reverse complement strand
CCGAGGGCGAGCAACGCCTTTCCCTGCCGCAGGTTCGCGGCGCTCGAGGTGGCCGAGGCGCGCCGTAGCGCCTCGATCTCGCCGAGTGCCTCCTCTGCCCTTCCGAGCCCGAGGAGGCTGTCGACGAGGGCCTGCAGCGCGTACCGGCGCATCCGAGGGGAGGGAGCTCCGTCGAGCGCGGCGCGACAGAGGTCGACGGCCGCCTCGGGCTGGCCGTCGAGCCCGTAGGAGCGGGCCAAGTTCACTAGGCGTGCCTCCCACGGGATCGCCGTCTCACCGACCACGTCGGCGAAGGCGCTACGGACATTCCGCCGTCCCTTGTGCTTCTCGTCGACTGTGGCGTGCAGGTAGCCCCAGTGGGCGATGCGCAGCTCCTCGATGAGTGCGGTGTGCAGCGTGGGCATGCCGGTCCGGGGCCTGACCTGCTCGTGCAGGCGGCCCTCCCACTGCGCGTAGGCGCGGCGGAACAGGCGGCAGGCGGGGTGGGCGAGCGACGTGGAGGCCTTGGTGCCCCGGAGGTTGTCGATGAGGACGATGAACCCCTCGACGGTGGCGGGGATCTCCCACAGTTTCAGCCGGGCCGCCGGGCGGTCCTCGCACTCGAGGGCTTCGTCGGCGTCGATCCAAAAGATCCACTGCCCGCGGCAGTGCGCGAGCGCCGCGTTCCGGGCCCGAGCGAAGTCGCCGTCCCAGTACCCATCGACGACGGTCGCGCCGTGGGCGCGGGCGATCTCGCGCGTCGAGTCGGTGGATCCGGTGTCGTAGACGACGACCTCGTCGGCGAACCCATCGAGCGAGGGGAGGCAGCGCGGCAGGTTCTTCTCTTCGTCCTTCACGATCAGGCATGCAGAGACG
>JAJZJY010000732.1:0-2265 GCA_021809885.1 Actinomycetes bacterium | reverse complement strand
TCTCGGGGCAGGACCTCCGCCGTTGTGCAGGTACGCCCCCTCGGCGACGACCAGCCGCTGCCCACGAGTGGCGATCCGGCGTGCGAGCTCGCCGACCGGATCGGCGTGAGCGAGGGCAGTGAGGCCGTCAGCGGCTCGAAAGTCGCGGTAGCGCAGCGCAAGGGACGGGCCCGACAGGCAGCCGGCGTCGGTCACCGCCGACTCGCGGGCCCGCTCTCGGGCGAAGCGGCGGTGCAGGCCTCCTTCGTCGGGGCGGTACGGCACGCCGAGGAGGAGCTCGTCGCCTGCCGCGATGTTCGTACGCGCGGCCGCGGCGCCGACGCTCGGGTGGTCGAGGGCGCGCTCGAGCGCTGTGATCCATGGGCCGACGGGGACCGCCCGCTCGTCGAGGACGACGACCGTGGGGTGCCACGCCGGGACCTGAGCGCCCCGGACCAGCTTGCCGGCTCGGACCGTCCGCCACGACCGGGGGTCGGCAGGCTTGGGGCGGGGGCCAGCGAGGAAGATCGTGTCGCCGTCGTCCAGGCACCCTGCGAGCAGGTCGAGGAAGCCGCGAGGTGCTTGGCACGCCGCGCCGATCACTGCCACCACGCTCCGACGTCGCTCGCTCACAGGCTCCCCGATCCCTCGTGCGGGACGCCAGGGCCCGCGTGGTCGTGCTCTGTGGGGTGATCGGCCGCAGGCGCGGTCGGCTCAAGTCGAAATTCCCCTCAGGTTCGACCGAGGCCGTGCCGATACCCTGCGTGCCCACCCCTGTGGGCGCCCACCGGTGACGGCACCGCACACGGATGTGTCGGGGAAGTCGCCTTGAACGAACAGAGGAGGAGGACAAGAAATGTCTTCTCTTGTGGTGAACACCAATCTGTCGGCGATTCAGACCCTGAACGACCTGAACGCCACCAACAACGCGGAGTCGACGGCCATCAGCCGGCTGTCGTCCGGCCTGCAGATCCAGAATGCCGCGACAGGGCCTGCCCAGTACGTGGTGAGCCAGGCCCTCCAGTCCGAGGCGAACGGGTACGGCACCGCGATCAGCAACGCCCAAGATGGGGTGTCGATGATCCAGACCGTGTCGGGGGCGCTCTCCCAGATCTCCTCGATCCTCCAGACGATGGAGCAGCTGGCACTCACCTCGGCGAACGGGGCCACCCAGACAACGACCTCGCTCCAGGCGAACAACTCGGAGTTCACGGACCTGAAGGCGTCGATCACAGAGATCGCGAAGACCACCACCTTCGGCACGACCAAGCTGCTGGTGGGAACCGGCGCGTCTACAACGGCGTACGCAGCATCCCTGCAGGTCGGCGCGTTCAAGACAGTCAACGAGCAGATCGGGCTCTCGATCTCCGCGGTGACATCTGAATCGCTCAAGCTCGCTGGCACCTCATCAACAGTGGCAATTACATCGGCCACAAAAGCCCTGTCGGCCGTTGCAGCGGTCCAGGCGGCGATCCAGACCGTGGACAAGGTCGCTTCGACAGTGGGTGCCAAGCAGAACGAGCTGAATGCCATCGTGGCGAACCTGACCGTCGGTCAGCAGAACCTCCAGGCTGCCAACAGCCAGCTCGTCGACGTGAACATGGCACAGGAGATGACCACATTCTCCACGGACCAGATCCTGATGCAGAGCGGCGTGTCGATGCTGGCACAAGCCCAGCAGCTCCCGTCGCTTGTCTTGAAGCTGATGGGCGGCTGATCCCGAGCAGTGCAGGTACAGGTATCCGTACAGGTACAGGTGGACGGTGCCCCCGCCACCGCCCACTTCCCTCCACGACGGCACGGCCGGGGGACACCCCGGCCGTGCCGGCACGTGGCACTGAGCCCAGGATGGCGAGCACGGAGAGGAGGTCGACGCCATGAGCGGTGTGTCGGGAGCGAGCGCCACTACAACGGGCTCCACGCTCCTCGTGAACGGTCTCATCTCGGGCATCACAACGCCCGCGGTGATCAACGCGCTCCTCCAGGGCTACCAGGCGCCGATCACGGACCTCGAGCGCCAGCAGGCGAGCCTCCGGAGCGACGCCTCCTACTACCGCACGATCTCGACCGCCCTCCAGGCAGTCCAGACGGCGGCCGAGGCGTTGAACACGACGTCGGCATGGAACCTCGCCACTGCCACGAGCTCGAGCACCGCCGTCGCGACGGCGAACGCAGGAGCAGGCGCCCAGACCGGGTCGCTCACCTTCACGGTCACCCAGCTCGCCCAGGCGAACGTGCTCGCCTCCTCGGGCTCGGTGGCATCGGAGAGCCAGGTGGTGACGACAC
>JAJZJY010000731.1 GCA_021809885.1 Actinomycetes bacterium | reverse complement strand
CCCGCCCGGCCGGGGGCCCCCGGCTGCCGGCTCATGACCGGCCGGCGGCTCATGACCGGCCGCCGGCTCATGACCGGCCGGCGGCGGCGGCAACGGGGGCGGTGGCGGGGGCGGGGGAACGAAGATCTCGGCTATGCCCCGATGATCCCACCAGGGGGTCGCATGATCCATGAGGGATGTCCCTGAGCCCCACCGCCGCTCGTCAGGGAAACGATCCGGGGCATCCCCGATGGTGGCGTCGCCCGTCCGGGTGGATCCTCTAGCCATGACGCCCAACCCGCTCACCGCTCCCGCCACCGGGCCGGTCCGCCGCTGCAGCACGCACCGCATGGTCGCCGGCGTCGCCGCCGGCTTGGCCGAGTACCTGGACATGGACCCGCTCCTAGTCCGCATCGCCTTCGTGGTGCTCGCCGCGATGGGCGGGATCGCCGTCCCCCTGTACCTTGCCCTCTGGCTCCTGATCCCCGCCGACGACGCCCCGAGCTCGATCGCCGAGGACCTGATCGCCCGGCTGAGCCGGCCCTGAAGGAGACGCCGCCATGCCCTGTCCCTCCGACCCCTACTACTGGGGCACCCAACCACCGCGGCGGGGTGGGCGCCAACCCGGCGCCCCCCGCGTGCACCCGTCGCAGATCCGCATCGACAACGCCGAACGCTCCCGTGTCACCGACGCCCTCTGCAAGCATTTCGCCGACGGTCGCCTCGACGAGGCCGAGCTCAACGACCGGGCGGGGCGGGCCGCCGCCGCCAAGACGCGTGCGGACCTCGGGCCCCTGCTCGCCGACCTGCCCCCGCTCGACCAACCCGTGTACCCGGAGGTTGCTCCCATGCCCCGTCGCTCCCACCCCGTGCTGTGGGTGATCGCCCTGCTGCTCCTCGCCCCGCTCGTCATCGCCGGAGCGGTGGCGGTCGCCGGCGGTGCCTTCGGCCTGGCCATCGGTGTGGCCCACGGGCTGATGCCACTGCTCCTCGTGATCGGGGTCATCTACCTGATCGCCCGGCGCCGGGGTGGGCGCCACCACCATCACCACGACCACGTGTTCTGATCCGCCGGCGCTCTGCCAGCCGGGGCCCAACTGTTCCCCTGGTCGTCCCTCCCCGATCACGTTCCGTTCACCTGAGCGTCACCCTGCGCTTCTAGGTTCGGTCCCGCGCGGACACGCCTCGCACGTCGACGAGGGAGGATTCAGTGACCGATCGAAGCCACGATGGCGCCCGGACGGGCGTCGAGTTGATCGACGCCCTCAACGAAGCACCGATCAGCCGGTTCCACACCAAGGCCATCTTCACGTCCGGGATGGGCTTCTTCACCGACGCCTACGACCTGTTCATCATCGGGACTGCGTCGTCGCTCATCGCCACCCAGTGGCACCTCAGCTCCAACCAGAAGGGCCTCATCAACTCGATGACCCTCCTGGGGGCGTTCGTCGGCGCCATCGTCTACGGGCGGATCGCTGACCGTGTCGGCCGCAAGCGGATATACGGCCTCGAGGCCGCCATCATGCTCGTCGCCGCCCTGGCGTCGGCCTTCTCCCCCGGCTTCATCTTCTTGGTGGTGTGCCGCTTCGTGCTGGGCCTCGGTGTCGGCGGCGACTACCCGGTGTCGGCGGTGCTCATGACCGAGTACGCCAACCGCAAGGACCGCGGCCGGCTCGTCGGGCTCGTCTTTGCCATGCAGGCGCTCGGCACGATCAGCGGCTACGTCGCAGGCCTGGCGCTCCTGTCTGCCGGGATCCCGGACGGTACGACGTGGAGGATCCTCCTCGCCCTCGGGGCGGTCCCGTCGGCCATGGTCCTGTACTCCCGGCGCCGCATGCCCGAGTCTCCTCGCTTCCTGACGCTCGCCGAGGGTCGTGGGGCCGAGGCGCTGTCAGCGATGGCCGTCTACTCCGAAGGGGCCCTCCGTCCCACCGAGGCGCGCCCGCCCGCCCGGATCAGCTTCCGCCAGTTCATCAGCAACCGCCGCAACCTGCTCCTGCTGTTGGGTACGGCCGGGTCCTGGTTCGTCTTCGACTACGCCTACTACGGCAACGCTGTGTCGGCGCCGCTGATCGTCTCCACGGTCCTCGGTGCCAACGCGACCACGACCCAGATCCTGGCGCTCAACCTGATCGTCTTCGCCGTGGCCGCCGTGCCCGGCTACTACCTTGCGGCGCACTTCATGGACCGCATCGGCCACCGCCGGCTCCAGCTGATCGGCTTCCCGCTGATGGGTCTCATGTTCCTGCTGATAGGTGTGATACCCGGCGTGACCACCGCCGAGGTGCCGTTCCTGATCCTGTTCGGCGTGAGCTTCTACTTCGCCGAATTCGGCCCCAACACGACGACGTTCGTGCTCTCAGCCGAGGTCTACCCGACGTCGGTGCGCACCACGGGGCACGGCATCTCCGCCGGGGTGGCCAAGCTCGGCGCCTTCATCGGCGTGTACCTGTTCCCTGACATCTCCTCGGCGTTCGGCATCGGTGGCGCCCTGACGTTCTCTGCCGGCATGGCCGTGCTCGGCATCCTGCTCACCCTGCTCATCCCCGAGACATCGGGGAGGACCCTCGAGGACATCTCCGACGAAGCGAAGGTGGTCGCCGCCGCCGAGGGGATACTCCTCGCCGGCCAGACGACTCCGGCAGCCTGATCGGTCCAGACGCCGGCCGGCTGACGTCAGCGAAAATCCCGGGACCGGAGGGCGGCATCGAGGGCAAGCGCCTCGATCCGCTCGGCGAGGATGTTGACCACCCCGTCCGCACGCTCGAGGCGACCGTCGATGACGAGCGCCGGCGCCCCACGGGCCGCCCGCCGGTACCGGGCCCACACCCCCTTGTGGCAGACGACGTTGATGAGCCCGGTCTCGTCCTCGAGGTTGAGGAACGTGATGCCCGCCGCCGTCGCCGGACGCTGCCGGTGGGTGACGACCCCGGCGACCCGGACCCGCTCGCCGTGGGCGACGCCGGCGAGGCCGCCTGCGGTCACCACGCCTGTCCGTGCAAGGGCGTCGCGGACGAACTCGGTCGGGTAGCGATCCGGGGACAGCCCCGTTGCCCAAAGGTCGGCCCGGTTGGTCTCCGCCGGTGACATCCCCGGCAGGGCCGGCGGCTCCAGGCCGGTGACGAGCCCGGCCAGCCGGGCGGAGCGGCCCCGAGCCGCCCGCCCTCG
>JAJZJY010000730.1 GCA_021809885.1 Actinomycetes bacterium | reverse complement strand
TTGGCGAAGAGACCCTCGACAGAGATCACGCAGAAGCGTCCGCAGTGGGCACATTCGAAGCCCTCTCGTTCAGGAGGGTCTGAAGCGTAACGCAATGTGTGGGTCACGATGCCTCCGTGCCGAGCCGGTCGAGCAGGCCGTCGAAGACGCTTTGGCGGCCGACTTGTCCTTTGGCGGCGGCGTCGTCTCGTTGGCGTTGCAGGGTGGGACGAAACTCGATGGTGGTCTGGAAAAACGTGCAGGATTCGCAGATCGACTCGAAGTGGCAGTCGAGGCCGACGGGGCGGGCGCAGTAGCCGTTGCCGAGCATGCGCTGGTACATCTCGGCTCGCAGCCGGCGCATCTCGACGCCCTCGGCGTCGGCGGGCAGTTCTCTCGGCGCGTCATAGAGGGCCTCGACCTTCTCGGCGACAGCGAAGTACTCGTCGGCCACGGTCCGGTTGGCGATCCGGGCATACACCATGGTCATACGCATGGATCGATGACCGAGAAGGGCGGCTATTGCCTCGAGGCTCATGCCTCGGTTGATGGCCTGGGTAGCGAGCGTGTGGCGCAGGCGGTGCGGGCTGACATGTCCGATCCCGGCGGCCCGGGCGGCCTTGGCGACAGCCCGGTCAACGCGGGTCTGGCCGATCCGCTGGCCGTGCTCGACGAACAGGTAGGGGGTGCGCAGGCTGGTGGGCCGCTCGGCCAGCCAGGCGTCGAGGAGATCCTTCAGTTGGGGGTGGAGGGGGATGTAGCGGTCCGTGCGGAGCTTGCCGAGCGGCACGTGGAGCCAGTAGGCGGAGCCGATCTGCACGACCGAGTCGACGGTAAGGTCCAAGAACTCGCCTTTACGCAGACCGGTTCGGGCCAGGAACTCCACGGTCAGGCGGACGAAGGGGTCGGAGTCGGCGCGGGTGGCCTGGAGGAGCTTGGTGAACGCGCCGTCGTCCAGGAAGCGGGGCAGGGGGGCGTCGCGAAGGGGAAGGTCGCCGTCGAAGACGAGCACTGCGGCGGGGACGTCGTCGCCGTCCCACTCGGCCAGGCGCTCGAAGCAGGTGCGCAGGCCGCCGAGGTGCTCGGCCAGGCTGGTCTTGGTGAGCCGACCACCCCGGGCGGAGGGACGGCCGGCCAGGTGGAGCTTGTAGGCCTCGATGTGAGCTCGGCGCAGATCAGCGACCCGGGCGACCTCGGGGGCGTTGGCGGTCAGCCAACAGGCGAACTCACGCAGCACCCCCTCGACGCGCACCATCGTCGACGCTCGCAGCGACAGGCGAACCTGGGCAATGTAGCCGGTCAGCGTGGCCGCCAACCGGGGTGGCACCGACGCCCACTGGCCGGCCCGCTCCGCGGAGCGGTCACGGTTGGTCTTGCGGGGCGGCGCATCCAGCACGGCGAGATGGAACAGGGTGGTCTGCGCGCCGAACAGCGCTGCGCTGAGCGCCTTGGGGCCGTGGCTGTCGGGGCGGTGAGCGCCGATCGCGGCAACGAGCGCGTCGCGTCCCTCGTCGATGACCGCCTGGGTGGCCTGCTCGGGGGAGAGCCCGGCCAGAGCTGTCACCTTGGTCAGCGCGGACCACTGCAGACGGGTCACGATGCGGTCGAAGCCCAGCTCAGCGGAGACGGCCACGAAGCGCTCGTAGAACCCGCGCTGGTGGTTGGCGGCGACTTCGCCGAGATAGGGGCGGCACGCCACCAAGTAGTCCGGGGAAGGGCGCAGTCTTCCGGTCACGATCAGCCAGCCCACCACCCGTCGGTCCTTGAGCGGCAGGGCGCACTGGGCTGCCAGGGGAAGACGGGCCCATCCCTCAGCGCCGACCCGGGTGAAGAACATGCGAGCCACCGAGGTGACCGGGTGACCGGCGAACATCCCCGCGTTGACCAGGTCGGCGCGATAGGCGCCGACCAAGTCCTCCACCTCAGGGCGCCGATCCGGGGACCGGCTCATCGTGCGGCCTCCTCGACGGGCCCGGCGGCCTGCGCCTCGATCGCCTCCGCGGCGCGCAGATACTCCTTTTCCAACCAGTCGTTGGCCAGATGAAGATAGAGGCGGGTCGAGTCGATCGAGGCGTGACCGGCCTGGGCCTGGATGGCCTCGAGCGCCATGCCCGCTTCCCGAAGACGGGTGAAACAGGTATGGCGCAGCTGGTGGCAGGTGGCCCGCTCCAGCCCGGCACGGCTCCGGGCACCGTCGAGGATCTCGTCCAGTCCGTCCGCGGAGAGAGGCGCACCGCGCCGGGCACCCTTCAACACCACGAACACCTGCTTGGTCACGCACCCTGGCGGGCGCTCGGACTCGAGGTAATCGCCGAGATCGGCGAAGAACCGGCCCGAGATCGGCACCGTCCGCTGCCGGCCGCCCTTGCCCTCGGCGACGAACAGCCGCCGCTGGCCGGCGTCGAGGTCTTCGAGGCGCAAACCGAGCACCTCGCAGCGGCGCAGACCGCCGAGGACCATGGCGTCGACCATGGCCCTGTCGCGGTGGGTGCGCAGGGCGGCCCGCAGCGCATCGACCTCCGATGGCGCCAACACCCGGGGCAGCGTGCGAGGCGTGCGGATCAGCGGCACTCCGCCCCGGCCACGACGGGCACCCGGCCGGCGGGCTGCCAGGCTGGTGGGCACCGGGTTGCGCTCCACGCCCGTGTCCTCCCGCACGCACAGGTACGCGTACAGGCCTCGCACGCTCGACAGCCGCCGGGCGATGGTTCGCGCCGCCAAGCCGGCCTCGCCATCGTCGAGTCGCACGACCGTTTCACCGTGGCGGGGAGCGCGTTGGGCGGACAAGAACCCGAACACATCGGTGACCGACACCTCGACCGGCGGCTTGGCCACCACCTCGAAGAAGATCTTCAAATCCGACGCCACCGCCAGCCACGTGTTGGTCCGCGCCCTCGCCGCCACGAACGCCAGGTACTCATCGAGCAGGGGATGCCCGAGGGTGATCGACTCACCCTCCTGCCCGCGACGATGACGGATCAGGCTCGGCACGAACTGGCCCATGGACTCTCCTTGTCCGGTGTGCCGACCATGCTCGCCGGGCCGGTCGCCAGAGTGGTGGATCACCCGTGTATTAACCACACCACCTCACCGGCGACGACCTGGGCGCCCTTGGGTCGTGCGCCATCGCCACGCCATCGAAACAGACCCCGAGAAGGAGGCTTGGTTGCTGC
>JAJZJY010000729.1 GCA_021809885.1 Actinomycetes bacterium | reverse complement strand
GTCGCTCCACGACTTCACCGTCAACCACCTCGGCGGGCAGGACCCGGCTTCGGCTCCTCCCTACGAGGCGCCGGCGCCCCAGCCGTCGTACCCGGCGCCGGCGCCCCAGCCGTCGTACCCGGCGCCCGGCGGCTACGGCCAGGTCGGGTTCGGCCAGGGGGGCTTCGGGCAGGGCGGCTTCGGGCAGGGCGGCTTTGCCCCGGGTGGGGGCATGCTCCAGCGGTTCCTCAGCGGCGGCTTTGGCCGGGCCATCGCCATGGGTGCCGGCTTCGGCATCGGCGACGACATCATCAACTCGATCTTCTGAGCTCGCCCCCTCCAGGCGACCTCACCGATACCCCACCTCACGGATAGAGCGCAGTCATGTCTGGCTTCCCAGGCTGGCGGCGAGTGCGAGGGAACCAACCTCCCCTCCGCCGCCGAGCAGGTCTTGGGCACGCCCAGCGACTTCTCGCAACGGAGGTGGGAGGCACCGGAGCAGGCGCGGTGCCAGCGGCCGGCGTCGTGGGCACCGAGCTCGGCGTGGCAGCGGCACCGCAGCAGTCTGCGAGTCATCGCGCCCATCCCGTTCGGGCTCGAGCGGGATCTTGCCGCCCGTGGTGATCCGGAAGGACCGGCAGGGTCGGCAATGGGGCCATCGCCAGCGCGGAGCGCGCCTTCGCTTCCGCTACTGTATCTGCCGGTCGTGCCGGGGCACGGTGTGGTGCCGGGCAGGTGGGTGGAGGGCCAGCGCGCTGGCCGCCATGGGACCAGCAGGACCGTGGCCAGGACATCCCAGCGCCTCTCGTTGGGGGAATGCGTTCACCGGGCCCTCGGCACCGAGACATCGCATCTCCGGCGCTTCGAGCTTCGCACTGGCTGGTCGAGCACTCCGGTGCCCGGTGTGGGCCGGCGTTCGGTGTGGGCCGGCCCACACCGGCTTCCCTGCACACCCCTGCCGGCGCAGCACCGTCCCGTCACCGGGCGGACATGCCCAGCTGGCAGGTGGAACGGCTACAGCTCGCTGGCGGCGACGAGACCCTCCAGGACGGCTTCCTCCACCGAACGCGGTGAGAGGCAGTCGCCGGCGCCGACCGCCGGCGTCCCCACAGCGCGCAGCTCGTCGAGCAGGGCATCCTCCGCGCTGTGGCCGCAGGCGAGGACCGCGCCGGCGACGCCCTCCACCAGCACCGGGTCACCGGTGAGGACATGCTGTAGGTAGAGGGTGTCGTCGTCGATGCCGTAGGGGCGCACGAGCGGCACCACCTCGATGCCGGCCCGGTGCATGGCGGTGAGCTGGGCGTCACGGACGTACTGCTGGAGGCGGTCGGCGGCGTGGTAGCCGCGCGCCGCCAGGGTGACGCTTCGCCCGGCGGCGGCGAGCAGGCGCGCCACACCCACCCCCACCCAGTCGCCGCGCCAGTCGATGACCACGATCCGCCCCCTGGGCGCCGCCTCCGGGGAGCGGATGATCTCCCACGCGTCGGCCACCCACGGCTCGCCCATGACCTCGAGCGCCGGCCGGTAGGGCTGCGCCCCGGTGGCGACGACCACCACGTCGGGCGACTCGCCGGCCACGAAGGCGGCGTCGGCGCGGCAATGGAAGCTGACCTTCACCTCGGAGCGGACCACCTCCCGGTAGAGGTTGTCGGCCGCCCCGCCGAACTCGTCGCGCCCGGGAAGGCGCTGCGCCAGCAGCACCTGGCCGCCGGGGCGGCCGGACGCCTCCACGAGGTGGACATGGTGGCCGCGCTCGGCGGCTACCGATGCCGCCTTCATGCCTGCCGGCCCGGCGCCGACGACGAGCACCGATCGGGGCTTCGCCGCCGGCGCCCGGTGGCCGTAGCGGCGTTCCCGGCCTGTCTCGGGCCGCTGTATGCAGGAGATCGGGTAGCCGGCGTGGAAGTGGCCGATGCACGCCTGGTTGCAGGCGATGCAGGCCCGGATGTCCTCCAGGCGACCCTCCGCCGCCCGCCTGGGCATCTCCGGGTCGGCGATCAGGGCGCGGGTCATCACGCAGGCGTCGGCCTGGCCACCGGCGAGGATGCGTTCTGCGTCCTGCGGCTGGTTGATCCGCCCGGCGACGATCACCGGGACCCCGACGGCCGCCTTGAGCCCGGCTGCCGCCGGCGCCACGTAGCCGTTGGCCATGCCCATCTCCGGGACGATGTGGTCGGAGCCCCCGAGGGTGGCGGACGTGCCCGTCGTCACGTTGAGGTAGTCGACGAGTCCCTCATCGGCGAGGGCCACGGCGGCGGCGAAGGCGGCCTCCGCCGGCAGGCCCGACGGCTCGCGCTCGTCGAGGGAGATCCGCATGCCTACGACGGCGTCGGGGCCGGCGGCGACGCGGCAGGCGGCCAGCACCTCGCGCACGAAGCGCAGGCGACCCTCGCCGTCGCCGCCGTAGGCGTCGTCGCGGCGGTTGGTGCCGGGGTTGAGGAACTGCGCCGGCAGGTACCCGTGGCTCGCCACCAACTCGACGCCGTCGAGGCCGGCCCGCACCAGCCGGCCAGCCGCCGCCGCATAGCTGTCCACCAGCTCCTCCACCTCTGCCGTCCGCAGCGGGCGGGGCATCACCCGGAAGCGCTCGCTGGGCACGGCGGAGGGGGCGAGGGCGACAGGCATGGTGCCGTCGTCGGACTCCATGATCTCCCGCCCGGGGTGGAACAGCTGGCCGACCAGGACGGTGCCGTGCGGCTTGATGGCTTCGGCGAGCGCAAGGTATCCCGGCAGGCACGTGTCGTCGTGGGCCATCAGGTTGTGGGCGGTGTAGTGCGCCGTCGGGTGCACGCCGGCGACCTGGAGGATGATCATGCCGGCGCCGCCGGCCGCCCTGGCCTCCTGGTAGGCGACGAGCTGGTCGGTGACCTTCCCGTCGTGCACCATCACGGTGTCGTGGCCGGACGACACGATCCGGTTGGCCAGCGTCGCCGTGCGGATCGTGAGCGGGGAAAAGAGGTGCGGGAACCAGGTGGTGTCCTCGGCGGCCATGGCCGGACGCTACTAGCCCGGGCGCCGCCCGCCGGCCCCGGGAACGCCGCCTGCCGGCCCCTGGAACGCATGAGCGGCTACCCGCGCTCCAGCCGCCAGCGCAGTGCCGGTCCCCGGAACCCCTGCACGGCTGTCACCGGCACGGTCACGGTGCCCGTCGGCGTGACCACCGAGACCGACGCG
>JAJZJY010000728.1 GCA_021809885.1 Actinomycetes bacterium | reverse complement strand
ATCTCACCACCATCTCCCCGGTCGGTGCCGTCGGACGGGCCATGGCGTAATTGGGGCACGCCGAGGTGGGGACGAGCGAGAGCGTTGGGGCGAATGCCACCCGCGCGACCGTCGCCCCGTTCACGTTGCCGCTTTGCATGGAGACGGTGAAGAGGACGATCGCCCCACGGGCGGCGTTCGGGGTGCTGAAGGCGACCGAGCCGTCGAAGGGGGCCATCGCACCCATCGACCCGCCCATGACGAGGCCCGTGCCGATGGGCGCGCGGGTCCCGTCCTGGCGGACCTCCGCGTTCACCTGGGCCTCGAAGGCCGTGCTCGTCCCTTGCAGGAGCACTGGCGAGGCGATCGCGGCCGACGCCAAAGGGGCGTCGAGACGGATGTCGGGCGTCGAGGACCCGAGCACCCACCAGCTCCCCGCGATGCGGTGCAGTCTCACCGACGTGACCGCCCCGCCGGTGCTCGCCCGCACCTCGACCGTCCCCGAGTCGGCGCCGGAGGCGACGAACCGCCCGACGACGGGATCAACGAAGCCGACGAAGTCGACGGCGAACGCCCGGGTGGCAGCGACCGGATGGACGAAGCGGGTCCCCGAGCCTGGTGTCGGGTAGACGGCGGTCGCCACCTCGCTCTGGACGGCGGGCGGCGCGGTGGTCACCGGGGGGGTGGTCGTGCTGGTACCCGGAGGGGCCGTGGTGCTCGGCGCCGTCGTCGGCGGAGTCGACGTGGGACCGGTGCCGCTCGTTGCGACCAGAAGGCCGGCCGCCAGACCCACGGCCGCAACGCCCGCCAGCACGCCGAGCAGCCAGCGCTTGGGATAGCTCCCGCCGGTCGGTTCGTTCCCGCCGGTCGGTTCGTTCCCGCCGGTCGGTTCGTTCCCGCCGGTCGGTTCGTTCCCGCCGGTCGGAGTAGATGGGGAACGGGGCGTGATGACCGACATGTGGAACCTCCTCGCCGGAGCGGCGCCGCCAACGGATCCACCGTGGGCCGATCTGTAGCGGCGTGGTAGGGCCGATCGTCCCGCAGGGACCGAGGGCGAACCCGCCCTGAGAGGGATTCTCGACCACTTGGCCGGTCGATAGGTCTTCTCGATCGAGGGAAGTGCCTCATGCGGCCTCGCCTTGGCCACGAGCTCCGCCAGGTGGTGTTGGTGATCGGTGGTCGCGACGATCCTGAAGCGCACCCCCGCCAAGGATCCCCACTGCCGGGAATGGTCCAGCTCCGATGACCCTTGGCCCTGCACGGCTCGCCAGCTCGCCTGCCGTGCCCTTCTGGTGAATACCTTCTGGAAGCGGCAGACTCCTCATCACCGGCAGGTCGCCATGCTGGCCGAGCCTCGGGCGCTCGAGGCCCTCCCAGCCCACCGCCCGGCGTGAAGGCTGCCTGGACCGCACGCTGGCTACCTCCCAAGTGACCGCCGGTGCTCCCGTCGCCCTGGGCCCCCGCGTCGCGGAGCGAGAGGTAGCTCTCGTCCTCTTGGGCCATGTGCAGTCGGAGGACGTCATGGAGGCCGTAGAGCAGGCGGCGCAGCTCGATGATGTCCTCCTCGCCACAGCCCCCTGCCCCACATCGTCCAGGAGCTGGCCGAGGCGCCGTACCTGGTGGGCTATCTCCACGTGCTCGCGGCTCGTCGGTGCTGTGGGGTTCGTTCCGCCGATCGCCCGCCGGAGCGCCGGGTAGAGCTGGCGGTCCTCCGCGTCCTCGTGAGGGACGACCGCCTCGACCAGCATCCGGTGCACCTGACGCACCTGCGCCAGCGCCGTGGCGGTGCCGGCCGTCCCGAGCGTGTGGGCGACCGTCCGAAGGCGCTCGGTCGCCACCTTGATGGACGCGTGCTCTTCTGAGAACCGCCGGGCCAGGGCTGACGCCACGGTGTCGAGGCGCCCGACGTTCGGGGCCGCCCTCAGTGCACGGAGAGCGTTCACGATGACGGCCACGTTGATCCCCTCCTGCAGCAAGGCGCCCCACACTGCCGGCAGTCAGCCCAACGCCGCGTACGCCTATCGCCACTCCCGCGTCGGCGAGCGCCGGGGCTGGCGCGTCGATGATGCCGTCGCCGACCACGACGGTCGGCGCTCGACGACGCTCCTCACGCACAACCTCGAGCGTGTCGGGGCGAACGCTCGGCAGCGACGTCGTCCACGTCGACGACCGCGCCGACCGTCTCGGCCACCTCGTGGCGGTCGCCGGTTACCATCACGATCCGCTCGATGCTGCTCTGCCGCAAGGCCCGGACCGTTCGGGCGGCGTCGGTCCTGATCGGGTCTTCGAGGACGACGACCCCTGCCGGCTCCCCGTCGATGGGCACGAAGACGGTCAGCATGCCGTCGAGCCTGGCCCGGCGACGCGCCGCCTTGGCCCACGTCGGGTTGCTGGCCACCCCCACCCACGCCGCCTCGCCGACCGCCACCGCGTGCCCGTCGATCTTGCCCCGGATCTCCTGGTCTGTCACCTTCTCGACCGCCTCGGGCAGGGCCAGCGGCAAGTCGCGCGCTTCGGTCGCCTTCACCACGGTGCTCGCCAGGACGTGCGGCGACAGCTGTTCATGGGACGCCGCCATCCCCGACACCTCATCGGCGCGGCGGCTCCCTGTGACCACCACCGCCCCCAACTTGGGTCGGCCGGCGGTGAGCTGCTCGCCTTCTATCGAACAGCAAGGTGGTGCACGACGCCAGCCGCGCGAAGACGCCACCACCCTTCACGACCATGGCGAGCGGCCTGGGACGGCCCGCCGACCAGGGCGACCGGTGCCGCCAGGATGAGCGGGCACGGGGTGGCGACCACGAGGGCAGCGACCGCCCGAGCGGCGCCGTCGGCGGCCCAGGCGATCCCGGCAGCGGCGAGGGAGAGTCCGAGGAACCGCAGGGCGTAGCGGTCGGCGAGCCGGACGAGCGGCGGCTGCGCCGGCTCGGCCTGGTGGACCAGCCGCACGATGCCCGAGTAGGTGCGGTCGGCTGCCGTCTCCGTCGCGCGAAGGTCGAAGGGCGGCCCGGGCGTTGGCCACCACGCCGCCGCGCACGGCCTCCCGCGCCGCACGCTCGACCGGGAGTGGCTCCCCAGTCAGGGCCGACTCGTCGAGGACAGCCGCCGCCTCCAGGTTGCCGTCAACGCGGACCAGCGCCCCCGACCGCACCATGAGGCGGTCGCCACGCACCACTTCCCT
>JAJZJY010000727.1 GCA_021809885.1 Actinomycetes bacterium | reverse complement strand
GTCGCCGGGGTGGTACCCAGCGGTCGCGTACCAGCAGACGGCGAGCGTGTTGATGATGAGTGCGAACGGGACGGTACGTTCGACAGCGGCGCGTAGGCGGTTGCGGGCCTGCCCGACGCCGCCGAGTTGCTTCGCGTCTTCGATCGCAACTTCGATGGACCAACGCGAGGCGTAGCGCTCGATGACGTGCGCAGCGCTGGCTTCGAGGTTGGTGGCGAGCGCCACGTCGTAGCCGGTCTTGGACTTGTCGCGGACCAAGACCACCTGGACGGCCTCAGGGCCGAACACGCCGTACCAGAGGCAGCCGATGACCGCGACCGAGACGGTCGTGGTCGTGCCGTAGCGAGTGACGCTCGCAGGGCTGAACGCTGCACTCTTTGCGAGCTGTGCCAGCGAAGCCAGCTTGGCGCCCTTCAGCCTCGGTCGCCCTGGCTTTCCCGTGCGGGCCGGTGCGAGCTCGTAGAGCGAGGCGTTGGACCGGAGCCGGGTGGTCCAGGTGACGCCGTCTGGCAGTCCACGCAGCACCTTGCCCGCGTACGCGCAGTCGGCGACCACGTCGATCCTGCGGCCGGGGAGCGCCACCGCCAGCGCCTCGACGAGCCGGCGGGCGAGCACCAGGCGTGAGGAGTCGTCCGAGTCCTTTCGCACGAGCGCGAAGCCGACCGGCAGCGCGACGGGCCGCTTCACGAACGCCAGGCGCACCACGATCGCCAAGATCACCCAGTTGTTGCCGTATCCGATCTTCTTGTCGCCCGCAGAAGACCCGTCGTGGAACCAGCTGGCTGCGTGGACTTTGGGCCCACGACGAGAGAACAGCGTGTCGTCGATCGCGACGCTGACCGCCTGGTCGGCCCCGACCAAGAGGCGCACGACCAGCCGGGCTGCGACGGCGGAGACCTCCTCGAGCGACCAGCGGGCGTGGGAGAAGAACCGATGCGCGCGGTGGTGGCTCCAGGTCTCAGAGAGCCCTGCCCCGACCAGCATCCCGCACACCGTTCGTCGCGCGCTCTGGGCAACGAGCCCACAGGCGAGCGCCAAGAACACCGGGAACGTCCAGGCGCTGAAGCAGCCCCGGAACTCCCTCAAGAGCGTGCCGAAGGAGGCCGGGATGCCGACCCGAGGACCGCCCAGTGGCCCTGATCCGGCGGCAGTGGGCGGGACAGAACGTGGCATTGGGGCACCCCCTCGGATCAGGCTCCGTCGACCTTTATACCGACGGATCGACCAGGTAGTGTGGATGGTGCCCGTGACGGTCAAGGAGGCAGGGTGGAGCTCACGGCCGACCAGAAGCGACGCCAGCAGAAGATCGTGACCGCGCTCGGAAAGATCGACTACGCCTTACCGGGTTCGGTCGAGGTGAGAAGGACTCGCTGTGGGAAGTCGACCTGTCGATGCCAGAGCGACCCCGAGGCGCGCCACGGGCCCTACATCGTGTGGACCCGCAAGGTGAAGGCTCGGACGGTGACGAAGGTGCTGAGCGAAGAGGAGCTACGCGACTACCAGCAGTGGCTCCACAACTCCCGAAAGCTCCGGGAGCTCGTCGACGAGCTGCACCGGCTCAGCTTGCAGATCGTGGAGCGGGACCAGACCCTACGGCGCGACAGAAGGCGAGGACGCTCAGCGAAGGGGGCGGAGCCGCCCCAGGCACCGACTCGCCGCCACGCTTGAGGCGGCCCAAAACTGCGAAAGTCGAGGGGGGAGTGCGCTCGAAAAACCCGGACTCAAGGAGCTTGACCTGCATGTTCATGACCTTCGCCACCACGGGGCGACGCTCGCAGCGCGGACCCCGGGGATCACCACCAAAGAGCTGATGGCACGCCTCCGTCACCGGTCGCCCCGTGCGGCCTTGATCTATCAGCATGCGACCGAGGACTTGATCGGGCCGTCGCTTCCCATTTGGACGAGGCCATCGCCGCTGCCAATAGTAAGGCGCAGATAAGGGCCTTTAGGGATATTCATCTGACCCGACTCTCGCTGGTCAGCGAGCAGCTCTCCAGGGTCGGTTGGCGGCAGGCCGGTCCAGGCTCGGCGGGTGTCCCCGCCTCTCGGGTGGGAGTGGCGGCACCTTCTTCGGCTTCGGGTTGGCGATGAGCTGCCGGTAGCGCACGGGATCGTGGGCAATCGCGAGTTCGAGCACTCGGTAGAAGACGAGTCCTCGGCTCGTCGACCGGCGGCGGTTGAAGCGGAACGCGAACTCGTTCAGGTAGCTCTGCAGGTGGGCCGCGTCGTAGCGCCCCTGATGGGTCCCGAGCATCCATCGCTTGGCCAAGGAGGCGACGCGGTGCACGCCGGGAAGGAGCGCGCCGACGTCCTCGCCGCTGGCGGCGGCCGCTCGTTGGCTGTGAGGCTCGTGGACATAGCCGAGCCGGGTGACGCCCACGTAGCTCGGCCAGCCATCGGTGACCACGGTGGCCCCCAGCTCGACGCTGTCGCTCACGAAAGCCTGGAGTGACTCGGCCGAGCCGTCGCGCACGACGGCCATGCGGCAGCGGCCGTACCCGTGCGGCTCCTTGCGTTCCACGGCCACTGCTACCAGTGCCTTCTTGCCTTTCGCCCGTCCGCCGCGCAGTCCCGGCTCCTCGCCTCCGAAGTAGGTCTCGTCCACCTCGACAATGCCGGTGAGCCTGTCTCGACCCGGCCGCACGAGGACCGTCCGCAGGCGGTGCAGCATCGCCCACGCCGTCGGGTACGAGCCGATCTCGAGGGAACGCTGGAGGCTGAGAGCGGAGACGCCGTCCTTCTGGGAGGCGAACATCCAACAGGCCGCGAACCACACCGTGAGCGGCGACCTGCGTCGGTCGAACAGCGTGCCGGCCGTCACCGCGGTTTGCGCCTTGCACATCGAGCACTTGTAGCTTCCGTCGGCGACGAGCCAGCCTCCGGGGTTCTCGCACCTCGGACACACGAAGCCCTGCGGCCACCGCAGCCAGTCGAGGTAGTTCAAGCAGTCTTCGTCGGTGGAGAACCATGACTGGAACTCACCGGTCGAGCGCGGATAGTCGACTCCGCCTCGGGGATGGGCGGTCTGCACGCCGTCAGCGTAGTCGGGTCAGATGAATATCCCTAAGGGCCCTTCCCGAGAGGGTCCGCGAGCCTGGCGCGGGATAATCGCGGGACCGAACGGCGGCACCGAGCACGACGGACCGCTCGTCGAGCCCATGACC
>JAJZJY010000726.1:2313-3174 GCA_021809885.1 Actinomycetes bacterium | reverse complement strand
CGGGCTCCTCGCCAAATCCGCCATCGACCGGCTCCAGTCCTCCGCCTACGAGCTCGTCCTCGACGGAGACAGCTACCGGCGCCGCCAGAAACCCACCCCCGGAACGCTGACAGCCGACCAGCCCCGACCGCCTCGACCCCGAAGGCGGCCATGACCCCCCGGGACCGCCCCTCCAGCCAGGCACCGCCCACCTGCGCCGCGCCGGGATGCACCCAAACGCTGGCCCCCCAGCCGACCGGCCGCCCCGGCCGCTACTGCTCGGCGTCGTGCCGCTCCCGGGCCCAGCGCGCACGACAGCGTGCCCAAGCGCCGGTGAGCGTCGAAGTCGACGTCGGCTCGGCCAGCTCCAAAGGACGGCATCCCAGCCGATCCTGGATGGTCCGGCTCCGCCGCGGGCCCGACTCGGTCATCGTGGCCATCGGCCTCCCCCGCCCCGCCGCCGAGCGCCTCGCCGCCCACATCGCCGACCTGCTCGAGGCGAGATGACAACCGGCCCGCCAGCACCGCACCGGCGCCCTCACCGCACCCCGACCCGGGCAAGGACCCCAGCGTTTCGTTGCGACACGAAACTCCCGGCACCCCATCCACCCCGGGCGCCGCCCACCCCACACCTCCTCCAGGGAACCTCCATCCGGCTCTGGCTCCCGACCCCCCACTGACGCACACCCCCCAAAGGGGGGTGCTTGTCCCCAGGGCAGCGGGGAACGCCGCCCAGCACTCACGGCCCGCCCAGACCCCTTCGCACACCCACGCCCGGCCCGGCCACACACTCCCACCAGACGATGTCGCTTGACCGTCCCCGCCTCAACCGCCATCATCGTCTCACCGACCCTGGAGGCACCCGGACCCGGTCCCATGCCA
>JAJZJY010000726.1:0-2303 GCA_021809885.1 Actinomycetes bacterium | reverse complement strand
ACCAGGCGTCGATATCGCCCTGGCCGCAGTCAGCCGTTCCTTTCCCACATTGGTCATCCCCGTCGGAATGCCCGACGCCTCCAGCCCGGGATACCGCCAACGCTTCGACTCGCCCGGACCCGGTCCCATGCCACTGGCGGAGAGGTGGTCCCTTCATGCTGGCGGGCGACACCGAGGCGCGCCGCTGACATCGACGTCGTGGTCCTCCAGCGCCCGAGGAGCTTGGGGGCCTAGCGGAGGCGTGGCTCGGCCGCCCCGGCCGCGACATCCCGGCGATCTACCTGGAGCACGACACGCCGCCGTGCCACCGGCCCGGCCGGTGTGAACAGGTCGAGGTCCACCCCGCAGGGGACCACCGAGATCCGCTCGGGGTGGGCCCCGAGGGCGGTGAGCTCGCCCACCTCGTCGGCGCAGGTGGCCACGATACGGTCGACGGAGCGGGCGAGGCGCTCCTCGATCGCCAGGCGGTCCGGCGGGCTGGTGTCGGCCGCCCCCTGTTCCCGCCTCTTCACCACACCGAGGGCATGGAAGGTCTGGACCACCGGTATGCCGAGACCGGATGCGGCGTGCATGCTCGCCTTCCCGGACATCCAGAAGTGGGCGTGGACGACGTCGGGTCGATCGTGTTCCCAGCTGCGCCCCAAGTTGGCGGCCATCTCCGCCATGTGGGGGAGCGGCAGATCCTTGTCGATGGCCTCGGGAGGTCCGGCGGGCAGGTGCTCTACCGTCACGCCGGCGGCCAGCCCTACTCGGTCGGGCTGTTCGGCCGACGTCCGCCGGGCGTGGACGGTGACATGGTGGCCGTCACGGGCCAGGGCGATGGCCAGTGCCCGCACGTGCACGTTCTGGCCGCCCGCATCGACGCTGCCCGGCTCGGTGAGGGGGCTGGCGTGCTCGGACACCAGCGTCACCTCAAATGGCGGGTGCGCGTCCCCGCCTGGCCTGCGCTCGTCGCGGTCGGTGCCGACCTCGGTCGCGGTCGCCCAGGCGCGCCCGGCCAGGGGCGGTCCGGCCGCCGGACGAGAGCGTTCGTCGGTCGACTAGGCGCGTACAGACATGGCATACCCCTCGCCGGGGCAGCGAATCCCCCCGCAGAGTATTCCACCGATGTCGTCAGCGCCTTGTTCGGGCGCGGTCCGACCCGGTAGCCGGTCTGCGGCCCGGGTAGGTCGCCGGCGTGACTCTGCCGTCCGGCTCGCTCAGCGTCGTGGTCATCACCAAGGACCGGCGCACCGGGTTCCTGCGGACATTGGACCACCTCGAGTGGCTGCCCGAGAGTCCCCCGGTGGTCGTCGTTGCCAACGGCTGCAGCGATGGCACGGAGCCGGTGGTCCGGGAGCATCATCCTGGCGTGCAGGTCGTCTCCCTGCCCGCCAACGTGGGCGCCGTCGGGCGCAACATCGGTGTGAGGGTGGCGGCCACCCCCTACGTCGCGTACTGCGACGACGACATGTGGTGGGAAGCCGGGAGCCTCACCCGCGCCTGGACGGCCGTCCGGACCGATCGGCCGGCCCGCCGCCGGCGTTGCTACACCTCGGTCGGCCCGCGCGGCTCGTAACCCTTCTTCGCCCCTGGCACGTACTCCCGCGCCTCGTCGACCTTGGGGCTGGTGCCGTCGTGGGGTGAGCCCCGGAGGTGGTCGTACCAGGCACGCACAGCACGCAACGGGCCGACCCTGTCGTACCACCTCGCCTGAGGGTTTGGATGGGTGACGCTGTGCATGCGGACGCTGCGATCGCTCGGTAGCCCTCGGCTGCCGGGCGGACCGAGGGCGTCCCTGGCGGCGGGGACCAGGGTGGCCTCGTCCTGCAGCTCGGGGCGCAGCCGAGCGGCCAGACGCTGCACGGCCCCGTCGACCTCCGGCGTGTTGAGCGCCATCGCCTGATGTCCACGTACCTGCTCCTCGAGTGCCGAGATGTCCTCGCGCCGCCCGGGGCCGTCCGCCTCCAGCTGTCCGGCAAGGTCGTGGCGGCCCTTGTGGCGGAGTGCCTCGGTCACCCGCGCCTTGGCTTCCTCCCGCACGGCCAGGTGCTCGAGGAGCAGCTTGGTCACCGATCCCCGTTCCCATCGAGTGTTGATGTCGTCACCTCGGCGGAGATGGTCCGTACCGGCGGTCCACTTGTCGAGCAGGCCGGCAATCAGCTCGTTCTGTAGCCTGAAGGTGTCGAAAGCGTCTTCCGGTTGGCGATCGGCCCGGTAGTAGGGGCCGTCATCCACGGGGGAGGGCATTTGGTGCGCCGCCTTTCTCTTCACCGCTCGGTCGCCGGTAACCGGCCTTCCGGCCATGAGACAACGGACGTACC
>JAJZJY010000725.1 GCA_021809885.1 Actinomycetes bacterium | reverse complement strand
CCCACCCAGCGCACTCGCATCTCTCGAACCTCGGCCACCCCGGGGACGCTCCTCACCGAGGCCGTGGCCTGGTCGACCAAAACCGGGTCGACCGCGTCGAGCAGCCGACCGCCGACCTGGCGGATCGCCGAGCGCAACACCCCGAGGATCGCCACGGTGATCACGATCCCGGCGATAGGGTCGGCGTACCTCCAACCGAGCGCCATGCCGCCCGCACCGACGAGCACGGCCAGACTGGTGAACCCATCGGTGCGGGCGTGCAGCCCGTCCGCGACGAGCGCGGCAGAGCCGATACGGCGCCCGACGCCGATGCGATAGCGGGCGACGACCTCGTTGCCGGCAAAGCCGATCAGCGCCGCCGCGGCCACCGCCCACAGGTGGCTGACCTGCTCGGGATGGAGCAGGCGGTCCACGGCCTCCCACGCGGCGATCCCGGAGGAGAACGCGATCATGGCGATCACGAAGAGACCCCCCAGGTCCTCTGCCCGCCCGTAGCCGTAGGTGTAACGCTTGGTCGCAGGCCTTCGGGCGAGAGCGAACGCGATCAGCAGCGGAACCGCCGTGAGGGCGTCGGCGACGTTGTGCAGCCCGTCTCCGAGAAGCGCCACCGAGCCCGAGATGCCCACCACGACCAACTCGATCGCCGCGGTCACCCCCAAGATGGCCAAGCTGCCGAAAAGCGCACGCCGACCCGCCGCGTCAGCCTCCAAAGCCGAGTCGATCTGATCGGCCGCGTCGTGGGAGTGGCCACCGAGCGCCCCGGACACGCCATGGCGAACCTTCGACCAGATCCCGGCGCCATGACCGCAGAGGTGCTCGTGCTCGTGCTCGTGCTCGTGCTCGTGCTCGTGCTCGTGCTCGTGGTGATGATCCTGCCGGGTGCTCATAACGGGTACACGTGAGCGTACCGAAATCGAGTCCACATATGCGAAGCTGCGAAGGTATAGCAATAGGAAGTAGCGTGCAGATGTGGCCCGAGCACATGACGCCAAGGCAGCGCCAGAGGCTCATCCCGAGGCGCTGTCCTCCCAGCAGGTCAAGGCGGCCGTCGCCTCGTTCACCATGCTTGCCGAGCCGACCCGGGTGCGGATGCTATGGGCACTGCGCGACAGGGAGCTGAATGTGGCCAGCCTCGCAGCGCTTGCAGAATGCCGACCGACGGTCGCCAGCCAACACCTTTCCAAGCTGCGCCTCGCCGGCCTCGTCGAAGCGACACGCGACGGGCGCTGGATGCTCTATCGCCTACGGGGCAGCCACGTCCGGGCGCTGCTCAGCGAGGCGCTCTTCCACGCCGACCACCAGGTGAGCGGCAATCCGACCCACGACTGACAGCCTCCAAGACACCCAGGATGGTTCAACAAGCTCGTCGATATCGAGACCGAGCTGCAACCTTGGGACGCGACGACATGGCCCTCGAGTACGCCGTGGGCCGAACGAGCCTGGAGCCGAGCGCCAGCTCGGTCACCTGGAGCGCCGTCGAGCGGACCGGTGCGGTGCTGGCCACCGAGACGTGACGCGGCCGGCCCTTGGAAGCGGGAGCGTCACCGCGTAGAGGGCCGTGGGCCGTTTCCTCGGCGCGCTTGGCGCGCTTCGACGACCCGGGCCGCGGTGTGCAATGCGATCGTCGAAGACGCCATCGGCGGGAACGGCCACACCGCGCTGACGTTGATCTCGCAGAGCACGTAGCTGTCCCTGGCGTGCTCGTCCTTCGGGCCGTAGAGGAAGTCGGCGTCCCAGATGACCGGCAGCTCCCGCATGTCGAGGCCCAGGGCGCGCGCCATCTCGGGCACCCATTCTTTCTCCGCCTGCTGGCGCAGCTGCTGGTAGGTGGCGACCTCGGGACCCTCCATCTCGTGTGCCGTGCGCGCCCGGCGGGGCGTGACGGAGCCGGCGTCGAGCAGGCCGACCGGCCACTGGTGGCAGAAGCCGACCACCTCGTCGTGGGAGAAGTAGCAGCGGATCATGCCGTCGGCCAGGCGAGGCTGGTACTCCTGGTCGATGAGCACCTCGGACCATGGAAAGCACGGCCCGCACCGTCGCACGAACTCGCGGAGGCTGATGCGCTCACCGGCGTCGTCGGCCCGCGCCTCTCGCACGTGCGCCGGCGAGTCGAGCGTCGCTGGCGCAGCGCGATCGGCGAGCTCGACGCTCCACACGCCGTTTCCCCCGTTGGCCCGCCCCTGCTTCACCACGAGCCGGCCGAGGTGTGCCAGTCGGTCCGGGAGCCGCTCGGCGAGCTCGTCGAGCGTGCGGTAGCAGGTGGTGTCCGATCCCCAGCCGAGCTGACGGGTCCGGTAGAGCACCTCCTTGGTGCCCATCTTCTCGATCACCTCGGGGTGTGCCGACACCCAGATCCCCTTCGCCGCAGCCTCGCGGAGCAGCTCGTCCACGCGCCGGCGATTGGCGCCGTCCTGGATCGGGTTGACCCAGGCGAGCACACCATCGAGCCTGCCGAGCTGCCTACGCACCTCCTCGACGCGATCGTCGCCGAATGGGACGGGGACAACCTCGGCAGGGATCGCGCCGAGGGCGTGGAGCAACTGTCCGAGCCCTCGGTCCTCCGGCGGCGTCCGCGCTCCCGCCTCGCCCCGCCACAGCACCCCGATACGCAGCGGCTCCTCGGTCGTCGGCATCGGCATCGGCATCGGCATCGGCATCATCATGGTCCACCTTTCGATGCCCGCTGCCGACCTTGGCAGCCGCCTGCTGCGCCGACGATCACGCGCAGCTCCGCGTGGTCAAACCTCACGAGCGGCTGGCCAGAAGACCCCCGAGCGGGTGGCCGAGCCGGCGCCGGAGAGCAGCGAGCACACGGGGAAGGGGTAGTGCGCCCGGGCCGTGAAGGAGCGAGTCGAGAAGATGACCGCGGAAAGCGAGGTCGCCGGATTGAGGAGACCTGGGCCGCGGTGGAGGCGTCGTGCACGGCCGAGCGCCTTCACGAAGCCCGCGAGCGTCCGTGGGCACCAGCTCGGCGGCAGTCGGGCGTCGCCAGATCCTCCCCGTCTACGCGGCGCGCCTCGTCAGGTGCTTGAGCGCACATGTGGTCGCCGCCATCGCCGTGGCGCCGCCATCGCCGTGGCGCCGGCGTGGGGTGGGCGTGGCCGCCTACTCCTCTTCGAGGCGAAAGGCGATCCGTGCGACGGTGACGTCGGTGCGCCGGCGCAGCACGTTGGCGA
>JAJZJY010000724.1 GCA_021809885.1 Actinomycetes bacterium | reverse complement strand
CGCCCGGCGGAGGCGCTGCCGGCAGTCGACGGCGACGGCGAGCCGAAAAAGAAGGGGGAGCGGAAGGGGAAGAAAAAGCTGATCCGCGTCGTCCTGGCCGTGCTCCTCCTGGGCGGAGGCGGATACGCGTTCAAGGAGCATTCCCACAAGTCCGTGTACAAGCCCGGTCAGCCGGTCCCCGCCGGCGCCGTGACCTCCCTCGGCACCCTCACCGTCAACACGTCCGACGGCCATCTCGTGCAGGTGGGGATCGACCTGCAGCTGACCGAGGTGGCGGTGAGCAAGACGGTGTCGGCCGACATGCCCGAGCTGCGCAACGCAGCCATCGCCGACCTCGGTGACCAGACGTACCCGGGCCTGTTGGCGCCCGCCGGGCGGGCAGCGTTGCAACGTCAGCTGCTGCGCTCGTTCCAGAAGGTGCTGGGACCGGTCGACGGGGCGGCGCCGCAGGTCAGCGCGGTCTACTTCACGAGCTTCATCCTGCAGTGACAAGTCCTTTCGTCAGAGGGGCAGAGCTGCCGGCATAGATCTTCTCGGAGCTCCAGTCTCTGGACCTCAGTCGTGGCTCAGCATCGCTTGGAGCTCCCCCGCCTTGGCGCTCAGCCGCTCGGCGAGGTGTGCCAGCTCCTCGACGGCACCAGTGGTGCGCTCGGCCAAGGAGGCCACCGTGGTCACCGAACGGCTGATCTCGGCCGAAGTGGCCGTCTGCTCCTCCACGGCTGCGGCAACCGTCGTCTGCTCGGTGCCGACTTGCTCGACCAGCTTCGTCACGTGCGCGATGGCAGAGGTGACCTCGCCCGAGCCGCCTTGGATCGCGGCGATCATCTCGGCGATCTTGCCGGTCGCGGTGGTCGTCTCTCGCGAGAGCTCCTTGATCTCGCTGGCGACGACAGCGAAGCCTTGCCCGGCCTCACCGGCCCGTGCCGCCTCGATGGTGGCGTTCAGTGCCAGCAGGTTCGTCTGCTCGGCGATCTTCGTGATCATCTCCACGATCCCGCCGATCTCCTCGGTCCTCGACCGGAGCTTCTCCATCGCTGCACCGGAGCCCGTCGCCGCCTCGACGACCTCGCGGGCCAAGGAGACGGTGGATGCGGTGGTGCGAGCGATCTCGCCGACGCTGACGTTCATCTCCTCCGTGGCGCTGGCCGACGACGTCGCCTGCCCCGCGGTGTCATCCGCTATGGTCCGCAGCTCGGCCGAGGAGCTCGCCATCTGCGCAGCCGCGCCGGCGAGCTCGCTCGCCACCTGGCGGACGATCCGTTCGACCTCAGCCTGCTGACTGACGTCGTCCCAGCTCACGATGTAGCCGTAGAGCTCTCGATCCGGACCGAAGATGCCGTTGATCGTCGTCTTGAGCGTGACGTCCCCGAAGGTGAACGTCGCTTCGTGGGGGAAGTTCGACGGGTCCCGCAAGATGCGCTCGACCCTTGCCGGGTCCCGGTGGAAGCGATGGATCGAGCCGCCGACCAGCTCGTCGACCCCCAGGCCGAACGCCTCTCGGATCGCGTGCTCGATCGACCGCGCAGTCCGCATGGCGCGGCGGTTCGCGTAGATGAGCGTGAGGTTCTCGTCAGCAGCGAAGACGTTTGCTTCGACGCTGTCGAGCATGGCACGAAGCCCCTCCATCCCTGCGAGGGGACCCGAGCGGGCCCCACGGGAGGAGCGCCGGGTCATGGACAACTGGCTCATGGGTGTCTCCTGTTCCCTGAGCGCGGGCACCACCGGCGCTGCGGATACCTCAGGTAGGGGGCGGAGTATGTCGGTTTCACGGGCTGAGATACGTCAGTCGCAGGTGATCAGCTGTCCCGGAAGCGGGGGGCTGCGTCGAGGTGGCCGTCGGCCTCGGGACGCGCTCACGCGCTGCTGACCTCGAAGACGTTCAGGCGGATGTGCTTGCCCTCGACATCGAAGGCCACGCTGTGCAGGGGCTCGGTGTCGTCGGGAACGCTGGCGGCGAGCGCGTCCTCGCTCACCGTCGGGAGCCCGAGCTGTGAGGGCGCCGGCAGCAGCGACTTGATGTTCCCGCCTGCCATGTTGGCCAGCTCGCCGAGGGCGTCGCGGATCTCGTCCGGCGCAGCGCCGCCGTCCTCGAGACCGAACATGGCCGCGGCCACGTCGGCTGCGAGGTCAGCGTCGCAGTCGATGGTGACGACGCCTTCCCAGCGGCCGGTGATCTCGACTCGTCCGACGACGCGGGGGCGCGGCTCTACGCTGGCCCCCTCGGCGGCGGTCAGGCCGGAACCGAGCAGGCTCTGCCAGATGGCGTCCATGATCGAACGCAGCTCGTCGTGGGTGATGGTCACGGGAATGCCTCCTAGCCGCTGATGAGCCGGAACGCCGTCGACCCCTTCAGCTCGACGCGCTCGAAGTGGTGGTCGAGGTTGAGGGTCGTCTCCGCGTTCCCGAGGATGAGGTAGCCGTCCGGGCGAAGCACGGTGCGCACCTGGGCGAGAACCTGCTTCTTGGTCGCCACGGGGAAGTAGATGAGGACGTTGCGCAGTAGCACCAGGTCCATCGCTGGCAGGTGGGGCCACGGGCCCACCAGGTTGAGCTGGCGGAACTCGATCGACTTGCGGAGCTCCGGTACGACCTCCCACTCGGTGCCGACCTGCGCGAACCACCGGAGCAGGCACTTGGCCGGGAGTCCCCGGTTGACCTCCAGCTTCGTGAACCGGCCGGCGCGCGCCCGGTCGATCACCCAGCTGGTCAGGTCGGTGGCGATGATGCGCACGTCCCAGCTCCCCACCATCGCAGCATGCTCGGCGAAGAGCATGGCCAGGCTGTAGGGCTCCTGGCCGGTCGAGCACGCCGCCGACCACACCGAGAGGCGGCGCTCGCTCGCGCGGCGGGAAACCAGATCGGGAAGGGCGACGTCGCGAATCCCGTCGAACACGCCCGGGTCCCGGAAGAACGAGGTCTCGTTGGTGGTCATCGCCTCGACGACCGCGGTGTGGTCCTGCCCGAGCGGCTGGGAGCGCAGCCAAAGCAGCAAGTCCCACACGGACGACCGACTTCGCTGGCGGGCCAGGTCGGCCAGCCGTGCTTCGACGAGGTACTCCTTCCCGTCTTCGATCGCCATCGCCGAGCGCTCGCGGACCAGATCTCGCAGGTAGGCAAAGGCGGCGGCAGCCTCCGCCGGCGACGTCTTGGCATCCAACTCGGCGCGCAACGCGGCGCT
>JAJZJY010000723.1 GCA_021809885.1 Actinomycetes bacterium | reverse complement strand
GCCGCCGCTCTCGCCACCCACCCCCAGCCGGCGGCCGCACCGGGTACTACCACCACCACGACCACCTCTTCCACCTCCACCTCCACCTCCACCTCCACCTCCACCTCCACCACGACCACGGTGCCGGCCGCCGTCACCGACCTCCTCCAGGAGGCGACGTTGCTCGACGGGGTCGGGGGAGCGGGGCCGACCGCGCTCGCCTCGGCCCTGCGGGCCGTCGCCGCCGCCCCGGCGCCGTCGCGGGCCGCGGAGGCCACGACGGCGATCGGCCATGCCGTCGCCCTCTTCGACACCGGGGCGATCACACCGGGGGAGTACACGGCGGCGGTGACCGTCCTCCAGCTCGCCGGGGGCAAGGGCTCGGCGAGCCCGCCCATGACCACAGCGACGTCGGTCCCCTCGGCGACGGGGACCTCCGCTGCGAGCGGCGACTCTGGCGGCAGCGGCATCTCCGGCGTAGGCGGCAAGCCAGGCACCAGCGGCAACTCCGGTGCCGGCGGCAAGCCGGGCGGCAACGGGGACTCCGGAGGCGCTGGTCGTTCCGGCGGCCACGACAAGTCCGGTCATCACCACTCCGGCCACGACAGCCAGGGCGGCGGTGGCTCCTGAGCCGCTGGACCCCGTCGCCGCGCTCGAGTCGGATCGCGATCCGGCCGTCGACATACTCGGTCACTGCACGGGGCGGATGGTCTCCGGCCGGGGCAGGCCGCCGTCGACGTTCGACGCCGGGGCGGTGTTCGCTGCCTGCGCCGAGGCGGGCACTGCGGTGGAGATCAACGCCCGGCCCGAGCGCCTCGACCCCCCGACGAGTGGACCCGGCGGTCCCGGTCGGGTCAGGCCTGCTCGTCCCCTGCCGCCGGGCCCTCCCGGTAGCGGTCCCGGAGTAGCCGCTTGTAGAGCTTGCCGGTCGGGTGGCGGGGCAGCGCCGCCTCGAAGTCCACCGATGTCGGGCACTTGTAGTGGGCGAGGCGGTCCCGGCAGTAGGTGAGCAGCTCCTGCTCGAGCTCCGGGCCGGCCCGCTGCATCGACACCGGCTCGACGACGGCGAGGGGCACCTCGCCGAGGTCCTCGTCGGGCACGCCGAAGACGGCGACGTCCGCAACCTCGGGGTGCGCGGCCAGCACGTTCTCCGCCTCCTGCGGGTACACGTTGACGCCTCCGGAGATGATCATGTCGGCCTTGCGGTCCGTGAGGTACAGGTAGCCGTCCTCGTCGAGGTAGCCGATGTCCCCGAGCGTCGTCCAGCCGTTCGGGTGGCGGCAGGCCGCCGTCCCCTCCGGGTCGTTGAGGTACTCGAAGGGGGCGCCGCCGCCCAAGTAGACGGTTCCGATCGCCCGGGGAGGCACCTCGCTTCCGTCGTCGCCGACGATGTGGACCTCGCCGCCTCGGGGCTGCCCGACGGTGCCCGGGTGTGCGAGCCACTCCTGCGCATCGCAGAGCAGCATGCCGTTCGCCTCCGTGCCGGCGTAGTACTCCCAGATGATCGGGCCCCACCATTCGATCATCCGCTGCTTGACCGGGACCGGGCAGGGGGCGGCGGCGTGGATGACGGTGCGCAGCGTGGTGAGCTCGGCAGCGGCTCGCTGCGCTCGGGGCAGCGCGAGCATCCGGATGAACATGGTCGGCACCACTTGCGCGGCCGTCACCCCGTAGCGCCCGATCAGCCGGAGGAGCTCGGCGGCGTCGAAGTGCTCCATCGAGACGACCGTCCCGCCGAGGCGGTGGACGCTGCGGGTGAAGCGCAGGGGGGCGGCGTGGTACAGCGGCGCCGGCGACAGGTAGACGGTGTCGGCGCCCATGCCCCACACCATCTGGCAGCCGAGGGTGAGCGGGTCCGGCTCGTCGATGGCGGCTGCGGCCAGCGGGTGCAGGACGCCCTTGGGCCGCCCCGTCGTCCCCGACGAGTACAGCATGTCGTCACCGGCGTACGGTCCGAGGAGGGGTCCCGCCGGTGCCAGCGCGAGCGCCTCCTCCCACGAGCGCCAGCCGTTGGCCGTCCCCCCGGCGAGGTGGCAGGCCACCCCGTCGCCGAGGCGTCCGTCGCCGAGGGTGTCGACGACACCCGCCAGAGCGGCGTCGGTGACGAAGACCGTGGCACCGCAATCGGCGACGATGTACGCCGTCTCCTCCGGGCCGAGGCGCGTGCTGACAGCGGTGTACACGAGGCCGGAGCGCTGCGCCGCCCACAGCAGCTCGAAGAAGGCGGGCCCGTTGCCCAGCTGGAAAGCGACGTGGTCGCCGGGCGCGGCGCCGGCGGCCCGGAGGGCGTGGGCGGCGCGGTGGGCACCGTCGTCGAGCTGGCGGTAGGTGGTGACGCGGCCGCTGCCGGCCATTATCACCGCAGGCTTGTCGGGGTCGGCCGCCGCGTGGATGCCCGGGTGCACCGCCCCGTCCTACCACTCGCGGAACGAGCGCACCGCCTGGCGGGGGCCGCGGCGGGGGGTGGTGATGCCGCCGGCGGTGAGCAGGCGCAGCACGCGGCCTCGGTGGCCGCGCCACGGCTCGAGCAGCTCGAGCATCAGCCTGTCGTCGCCACGCCGGCACCCGGTGAAGCTCCAGGCGACTTGATGGGGGAGATGAAAGTCCCCGATGCTCACCGCGTCCGGATCACCGAAGGCAACAAGCGCTACCTCCGCAGCGGTCCACGGCCCCACGCCGGCCACCGCCGTCAACCGCGTCCGGGCCTCGTCGCGTGGCAGCGTGACCGCCCCCTCGAGGCGGGCGGCGCCAGCAGCGACCCGGCGGATCGTCTCCGCCCGCCGGCGTTCGATCCCGAAGCGGTGCAGCTCCCATGAGGGGCGGCCTGCCAGCGCCGCCGGCGCCGGGGGCAGGAGGAGGCCGGACCGCGGTCCGGGAGCGGTCTCACCGAGGGCGGCGACGAGCTCGCGGTAGCTGCGGCGGGCCTCCTTGCCGGTGACCTTCTGCTCGAGGACCGACGGGACGCACGCCTCGACGACGGCGCCGCTGCGCGGGATCCGCAGCCCGAGATGCCGGCGGGCCAGGGCGGCGAGCTCGTGGCGGAGCTCCCCGTCGCCGAGCACGGCGAGGTGGAGCCAAGGCAGCCGGGTGAGGGCCTCGAGGAGCGTGGCGTGGTCCTTCACCGGGACCAACCGCCCGAGGACCCCCGCCAGGGGCACCTCGGGGCCGACCCCGACGGCCCGCCGGAGGGCGCCGGTCGG
>JAJZJY010000722.1 GCA_021809885.1 Actinomycetes bacterium | reverse complement strand
GGCCCGAGCGCTCCCCGCCGGGCCCGGCGCCAGCTGGTTGGGGGCCGGCTTCCCCTCCCCGGAAGGCCCGACCGTCCTCGTAGCCCGCTGGGACGACGGGGCCCCGCCGGCGGATGCCACCGCCCTCGTCGAGGACGGGGCCAACTCGTTGCGCCTCGCCCTCGAACGGGAGGAAGCCCAGCGGGCCCATCAGGAGGCGGTGACGCTGCGGCGCTCGCAGGAGCTGCAGCGCCAGTTCCTGTCCCGCCTCAGCCACGAGCTGCGCACGCCGCTCACCGCCATCCGCGGCTACGCGTCGAGCCTGCTCCAGCCCGACGTCACCTGGGACGACGAGAGCGAGCAGCGGTTCCTCCGCAGGATCGCCGCCGAGGCCGCCCGGCTGGGACGGCTCGTCGGCGACCTCCTCGACTTCTCGGCCATCGAGGCGTCGGTGCTCCGCCTCCAGCCCGACTGGTGCGATCTCGCCCTCGTCATCGACGCCGCCGTCGCCGTCGTCGCCGCCCCGGCGGCCACGACCGTCGACGTGCGCTGCGATACCGATCTCCCGCCGGTCTGGGCGGACCACGACCGCCTGGAGCAGGTGCTGGTCAACCTGGTGCACAACGCCGTCCAGCACAACCCTCCCGGCACCAGTGTGCGCGTCGAGGCGACCGCAGCGGGCCCTGACGTGGTGGTCACCGTCACCGACGACGGCGTGGGGGCGCCCGCTGACGTGCTGGCCGCCCCGCCCGACGGCCCCCGGGAGCGGCGGGCGGCGACAGCAGGCGCCGGCCTCGGCCTGTCGATCGCGCGGGGCATCGTCGCCGCCCACGGCGGCTCGCTGTCGATGGACCACCCCGAGTGCGGGACCCGGTTCGTCGTACGCCTCCCTGCCGAGCGCCTCGAGGCCCTGGCCGG
Source organism: Actinomycetes bacterium (assembly GCA_021809885.1). Lineage (GTDB taxonomy): Bacteria > Actinomycetota > Acidimicrobiia > Acidimicrobiales > Palsa-688 > JAKAQB01. The sequence continues at coordinate 2,290 of JAJZJY010000722.1, read as the reverse complement.
GCCGGACGAGGCCCGTCAAGGGTGAGCCTGCCGGGCGCGGGCGCGGCCAGCACACGGGTGCTGCTGGTCGAGGACGACCCCAACATCGTGGACCTGATCCGGGCCAACCTCGCTGTGCGCGGCTTCGACACCGTGGTCTCCAAGGACGGCGCCCGGGTGCTGCAGCTGCTCGAGACGGAGCGCCCCGACATCGTGCTGCTCGACCTGATGCTGCCCGAGGCCGACGGCTTCGAGCTGTGCCGGGGCATCCGGGAGCGGTCGGCCGTGGGGATCATCGTCGTATCGGCACGCGGCGGCGAGCGGGACAAGGTGACCGCCCTCAACGTGGGCGCCGACGACTACATGACGAAGCCGTTCAGCATCGAGGAGCTGCTGGCGAGGATCACGGCCACCCTGCGCCGGACCCGCCCGGCCACGACCACCAGCGAGCCCTCCCCGGTGATCCAGCTCGGCCCCGTCGTGGTGGACCTGGCGGCCCAGCGGGTGGAGCGCAACGGCCGGGAGGTGCACCTCACGCCGACGGAGTTCGCGCTCCTGCGGGAGCTCGCCCTCAACCGGGGCAAGGTGCTGACCCATGCCCACCTCCTACGCCGGGTGTGGGGGCCCGGGTACGAGACGGAGACCGAGTACGTGAGGGTCTACGTGCGCCGACTGCGGGCCAAGCTCGAGGCCGACGGCGACCCCCCGCTCATCGCCACCCAGCCCCGGGCGGGCTACCGGCTCGAGCCCGAGGCAACGACTGACTAGCGTTAATGCTTTGTTAACGGCAGGTGACGAATGTTAACAGGGGCGTTCACGCCTGCGGCCCTAGCGTGCCCGGCACCATCCACACCCGGTGCCCCCCGCCGCACGCCACGGGAGGCCACCGTCACCCGACAGGGGGAACGTTGCGAACCAAGACCACTGGCGCTCTCACGGCGCTGATCCTCGCCGGCACGCTGGCGGCGGCGGGCTGCGGCAGCAGCGCCCCGTCCACCACCAAGGGCACCTCGGGCGCCGGGACCTCCGCTTCGGGCTCGCCCTCCGGCACGTCCGCCTCCGGCACGTCGCCCTCGGGCACGTCCGCCCCGGGCAGCGGAGCCACGGGCGGCGTCTCGGCGACGTCGTTCACCAACTCGTTCTCGGCCATGGCCTCCCTCGTCTCGCTCGCCAAGGCGGGGCACGGCAAGATCGCCGTCATACTCCCCGACGAGACATCGTCGGCCCGCTACGTCGAGTTCGACGCCCCCTACCTGAAGGAGGCGGCCCTGAAGGCAGGTCTGCCCCCGTCCGACATCATCGTCCAAAACGCCCTCGGCAGCGACGCCACCGCGCTCACCGACGCCCAGAGCGACATCGCCAACGGCGCCTCGGTCATCGCCATCGACCCCGAGGACCCCGCCGGCGGGATCGCCGTCACCAGGTACGCGAACGCCCACGGCGTGAAGGTGATCGACTACGACCGCCTGACGCTCGGGAGCAATGCCCCCTACTACGTGAGCTTCAACAACGTCCAGGTCGGCAAGCTGATCGGCCAGGGCTTCGTGAGCTGCGTCAACGCATGGAAAGTGTCCAAGCCCAACGTCATCGTCATGCGAGGCGCCCCCACCGACAACAACGCCACGCTCTTCTACCAGGGGTACAGCTCGGTGCTCGACCCGCTGTTCCACTCCGGCAAGTACGTCGACGCTGCCAACCCTGCCGGGACGTGGACCCCGTCGGTCGCCCTGACCGAGTTCCAGCAGGCCTACACCGCCCACAAGAGCGTCAACTCGGCGGTCATCCCCAACGACGAGAACGGCGCCCCGATCATCAGCTACCTGAAGACGCAGGGCATCAAGCCGGACACCTTCCCGACCACGGGGCAGGACGCGACCCTCGTCGGGCTGCAGAACATCCTGTCGGGCTACCAGTGCGGCACCGTCTACAAGCCCATCTACAAGGAGGCCGAGGCCACCATCGCCCTCGCGCTCTACCTCCGTGCCGGCCAGACGCCGCCGTCGGCCCTGCTCAACGGCACCACGGAGGACACCGTCCTGCACAAGGCCGTCCCGTCGGTGCTGCTCACCCCCGAGTGGGTGACCCCGCAGAACATGCAGTCGACGATCATCGCCGACCAGTTCGTGCCGGCGAGCCAGCTGTGCGCGGGGAGCATCGCGACGTACTGCTCGAAGTACGGTATCCACTGATGCCCTCGAAGACGCCCGGGCCCGGCTCCGCCGCCCGGCCGCAGCGGCCGCTTCGGCCGCGACGGCCCGCCGAGCCGTGAGCCCGGGCGTCGAGTCCGCTGCCCGGCCCGACCCAGCGGGCC
>JAJZJY010000721.1 GCA_021809885.1 Actinomycetes bacterium | reverse complement strand
CAACCCGCAGCGCGACATCCCCTTCGCCACCATCGTGTCGGTGCTGATCGGCATAGTCATATACACGCTGCTGCAGGTGGCGTTCACCGGGGGCATCGTCTGGCACTACTTCGGCGTGCGGACCAACGACTACGCCGGGCTGGCGTCTCCGTCGGCGGCCGCCGGCCACGTCCTGGTGACCGCCAGCCCGTTCTTCGCTGTGATGAAGGCCTCGGGCGTGGCCTTCCTCGTGTCGGTGTTCTCCTACCTCCTCATCGCCGACGCCTTCGTGTCCCCGGTCGGGACCGGCTACATCTACCTCGGCACCGGGGGTAGGACCATCTACGGCATGGGAATCAGCGGCTACTTCCCTCACGCGTCCACGTCGGTCAGCCGGAGGACAGGCATCCCCTGGGTGGCGCTGATCGCCTCCTTCCTCGTCGCAGTGGCGTTCTCCGCCCCGTCGAAAAGCTGGTTCGGGCTGGTCGGCATCATCACCAGCATGACGGTGTTCACCTACATCATGGGAGGCGTGAGCCTCCAGATATTCCGCAGGACGGCGCCTGGCCTCGCCCGTCCGTTCCGGCTCGGAGCTGCCGGCTTCTGGGCGCCCGTGTCGTTCCTGGCGGCGGCCGTGATCGTCTTCTGGTCCGGCTACACCACCCTCGCGGACCTCGTCGCCCTGCTGTTCATGGGCCTGCCCCTCTACGCCTGGTTCTTTGCCGCCGAGCGCGGCTACATGCACAAGGTGGCTGCCTATGTCACCGGCTTCGCCTTCCTCGCCGCGTGGATCATCCTGCAGGTGTGGGGGAACTGGGTGCTCTCGACGGCTTCGCCCACGGACGCTCACGAGCATGCGCCGGTCGTGCTGTGGTTCGTCCTCTGCGCGGTCGCGGTTTACGGCTTCTCGGCGCTGTGCTGGCTGTTTGGCTCCAGTGAGGGCAAGCGGCTCATCAACCGCAGCTGGTGGCTGATCACGTTCATCCTCGCCGAGTTCTTCCTCTCGTACTACTCCAGCTTCGGCGTGACCGCGCATCCGCCGCACCTGCTCACGTTCCCCTTCGACACCATATGGGCGCTTGTGATCGCTTTGATCTGCTACTACTGGGCGGTGATGAGCGGGTTCGAGACCGAGGAGATCCAGGCGATCATCGCGACCGGCTCCGGCGTGGTGGCCCAGGACACCGACACCCAGGCATGAGCTCAGTCGACCCGTAATCCGCTACTGCGGGGCGTTTGGTCGGCTCTCCGGCGCGGTCGAAGCCGGTTGCAAGGCCGCATGGAGGACCCCAGGTTCTCGGCAGCGGGCGGGGTAGGCCCCGTGTCGGTCAGAGGCCGCTGAGGACACCGCCACCACTACCTCCACCGGTGGTGGTCGAAGGGGCGGCGCCGTGGTCGTCGTGGCCGGCGCCGGGACGGTCGTGGTGGTGGTGGTGGTTGAGGTGGGGCGTCTTGGCCTGTGCCGGGGCACCGTCGTGGTGGACACGGCGACCGGGTGGCGCCGCGGTGCGTGCGGGTGGCGCTTCCAGCCGGGGGGTGGTGCCGTCTCGGACGGCACCGGCTTCGACACCAGCACGACGCTCTTGACGGGATCGGCAGGGCTGGGTGCCTGGTGGCTGGCGACAGGTGTGCCGTCGGCGTGCACCCGGCCGAAGCCGGCCAGGTCGGACCACCAGATCGAGCTGACCTGCACCACCGTTCCGGTGTGAGGAGCGTTGATCATGAGGCCGTCACCGATGTATATGCCCACGTGGTGGATGTAGCTGGTCCCGTAGAAGACCAGGTCCCCCGGTGTCAGCTGCGACAGGGGCACCGGGTCTGTCCACGCGTACTGGTCGGCTGCAACCCTGGGTATCGTCACGCCGGCCTTCTGCCACACGTACTGGGTCAGCCCCGAGCAATCGAAGCCTCCGACGCCGGTTCCGCCCCACAGGTAGGCAACACCCAACTCGGCGAACGCCCAGGTGAGCGCCACGTCGGTGGTCGGCAGCGGCGGTGGCAGGGGCCGGCGCGGGGTGAGCTCGAGCGCCCTGGGGTCCGCCAGCATCTGCCCCGCCTGGGTGGCGAGGAGGGTGTGGTCGGCAGCCACCGCCGTGGCGGTGTGGGCGTCGACGGCCTCGAGGGCGGCGAGCAGCCGGATCCCGACGATCCGCTCGTCGCTTTGGGCCCGGCGTGCTTCTCGGGCGGCCCGGACCGCCACCGCCCACTCCCGTCCCGCCAGCGCCGCCTGGCGACGTCGCACGCCGAGGTGGAACGAGCGCTCGGCGAGGACACCTGTCGGGCTGACCGTCGAGTCGAGCAGTCCCTGGGCCCACGCCACGTCGGTGCTGGAGGTCAGGTCGACGACCGGGCCGGCAGCGCCGGCGCCCGTGATGTAGAGGTCGAGCGCGCTCTGCTGCAGGGCGCGGGCGAGGGAGCGGTAGTGGCTCGCGGCGGCCCGCTCGGAGGCGGCAGCGGCGGCGGCCGCCCGCTGCGCCCTGCCCTCGGAGCGGTCCGCCTCCCGCACGACGACGGCATCGGCGTCGAGCGACGCCTGGTTGGCGGCGATGGCATCCAGGAGCGGGGTGTCGCGCCGTCCCACCGCTGACAAGGCGAGCGCCTGGCGGTACAGAGACGCCTCGGGCTGCCCGTCGGTGTCGGCGAGAGGGATGGGCGGCAACTTGGGCAGGGTCACAGCGGGCGCCCCCGACGGCATCGGCGGGTGCACCGCTGCGGCGCCGGCAGGCAGCGCTCCGACACCCGTGCCGGCGAGCAGCGCAGCGGCGACCGCAGCCACCGACAACCCCCGCAACCAGGCCCGAGCCAGCACTCCCCCATGGTGGCAAACCGCAGCCCGCCGGCGGTGCCGTGCAGCAAGGTGGGAAGGGGCTGACCCGGCCGCCCGGGCCCTCACCAGTCAGGCCGAACGCGGCCCGATCGAAGAGTCGCTGGGTCTTCGGGAGTGCCACCGGCCTTCCCGCCCCTCCGGCCCGCTCGTATCACCAGGGGCGGCGGGGCGGCGAGGCCTCTCCGACGGCGAGCTCGATCGCAGCTCGCCGTCCACCCGGCGTGGAGCAGCCGCCTCGAGCCCTCCCGATCGACCCTCCCGATGGGCACCCCGGACATCTTCGCCGTCGGCGAGCCTCACGCCTGCTCGACGTGCGCGCCAGACACACTGAGCGGGTGACCGGCACGCACGCCCGATCCTCACAGCCTGCCGGTGGGGCCCGCG
>JAJZJY010000720.1 GCA_021809885.1 Actinomycetes bacterium | reverse complement strand
GAGCTGGCGGCGCTACGGCGCGACCGCATCGACCTCGGGCACCGGGAGGTCCGGGTCACCGAGACGGTCACCGAACTTGTCGGCGGCGAGCCCTTCGTCGGCCCACCCAAGACGGAGGCCGGCCGTCGCACGGTCGCCATCCCGTCGGCCATCGCACCCCTGATAGAGGAGCACCTGGCGAACCTGGGCCCCGAGGGTGACGCGTTGGTCTTCCCCGCCCCCGAGGGGGGTTACCTGCGCCGGCAGAACTTCAGAAAGCGGGTGTGGCAACCTGCCCTGAAGGCGACCGGGCTGTCGTTCCGCTTCCACGACCTTCGCCATGCTGCGATGACGATCGCGGCGGCGTCAGGCGCCACGGTGGCCGACCTGATGGCCCGTGCGGGGCACGCCAGCCCACGTGCCGCCCTCATCTACCAACACGCCAGCCGCCAACGTGACCACCTGATCGCGGATGCTATGAACGAGTTGATAAGTGCGGGGACCGAAACGAGCGCTCCTGTCCCGTCATGACGAGCGCCCGCACGTGGCATCTCGGGCCGCGTGACCCATCGGGGGCGTCCCGAGACCAAGCGCCCCACGTCTCAGCCCACCGGGTCACGCCGCTCTTCGTCACCCCCACGTCCCGTCGGGGCCCCGGGCGAGCCAGACGCGCCCCTCAAAGCCGCCGCGCTCGGTCCTTTTCGCTACCCTCCGCGCTTCCACGGCGCCCCATTCGATGCTGTCAAGGGCGGCGAGAGCCATAAGGACTTCCACGGCGTCCGCCAGCTCCTCCTCTGTACGCTCGGCAGGCTCCGCCTTCAATAGCTCGTCCACCTCTTCGAGGAGCTTGGCGCGCAGGGCGGGACGGTAGGCCTCCTCGGGAAGCACCGAGGCCCTCGGGTTGCCCCCGGCCGCGCGGATCACCTCGGGGATGAGGTCCCGGACGAGCTTCCCATTGCCTTGGCCGTCTGTCACGCCGATTACCTTGCCAGACAGGAGGTGGCTACGCTGCCCACAAGTCTCCCGGGCCGTCAACGTCACCGCCACAAATAGAAACTACCTACGACTTGGCAACATCGACCACAGGCCAGACAAGCGTATGGGCGAAGGCTACTCGTTCGGGGACGCAGGCGAGTTCTGTGCTGCAGGCACCCGTGCTTCGCTGGACACCGCGCCACCTGCGGGCGGACAGATGGTGGCCATCGCCGCCGACCCCGACGGCTACGGCTACGGCTACTGGCTGGCTGCCTCTGACGGCACGGTCTGCAGTCCCCCCTGCTTGCCGAGTGGTAGCCTCCAGATCAAGCTCACCAGATTTGGGAGGCTGCCTGTGGCTATCCCCAGGAGCCTGTGCCACCTCGGAAGTGTCGTCGTGGCCTCCATGCTCTTCCTCACCCCTGTTACTGCCGGCTCCAACCCTGCGCCGAGCTCATCTCCGCACGTCCTGGCGACCTTTTCGGGTAGCGGAGTCTCGACCCGGCAGTGCATGCACTCATTTTCCTCGTGCGGGCTGAACGTCAGCTTCACCGTCCCTGCGGGCGAGACGTGGTCGGTGCATTGGACGACCACTGTGGCCGGTACCTTCGAGGGCTGGGCGGTCAGTCACAGTCCCGACCCAGGCCGCATAGCATGCGGCGATCCCAGCGTGCTCTGTTTCCCGGCGACCATTGCCTCCCTTCCCGGTACGTACGGCACCCAGGCCATGGCCCGGGCCGGCGCTGGGCGGTTCTGGATGTGGCTGGGCAAGCCGACGGGTCATGAGAGATGGAGCGTCCAGATCCTGGCTACTGGTACTCCCGCTCCGGAGCCCGGCCTACCTGCGCTTCATCAGGCAGTACGCGTGAGCGGTGTGCCCGACCAGCCGGCGGTGAGCTACACGGTCGTCCTGGACCAGGCATGGCCCGGACTGCAATGGTCGAGCGGCTCTTTGGCCAAATCGGGCGGGTTCCCCGTCCAGTTCCGATTTACAATGACAACCCGGGGTGCTGTGCCTCTAAGGGACGAGACGCCAGCGCGTGACCCCACTTTGGTGCTCACCAGGCCAGACGGACAGCGGTGGGCGGCTAAGGCGGTGGCAATGGCCGCGACATTCGAGTGTCCGAAGGCGCTCCCAGCGGCCATTACGCTGTTGAACCCTGGGCGTTCACTCACGGGCTGCGTGGTGTTCAACGTGCCTGGCCTGTACATGTTTGCCCTGCAGTCCCCGAGCACACGCCTTGTCTGGCAGCCCGAAGGCGCTCTGAACCAGGACCAGGAGTCCTACAGTTGGCAACCGTGGCCCACTAGTTAGTTCGCCTGCGATCGACCCGGCCCGAGGATGCGGGGCGTCCAGCCTCGGTTGGATGACCTAACGGTGGACCTACCGTCAGGCTAGCCGGATCCCCGGAGAGGACGCGACTGGACCTCAGAACGCGGTTCCCCCCCCGATCGTCAAGCGCGACATCGACTGATCGACCACATAGGGTAGCGTGGCGACGTAAGGCCACCTTCGCGGACCGCGGTGACCCGACGCTCTCAGCGATGCATCAGGCTAGGGTTACCGACCCCGCACGACCGCCGGTACCCTGTTCGCCGCCACGAAGGCGTCCAGGTCGGCCGGCGCGAAGCGGACCGAGCGCCCCACCTTGACGGCTGTTATCCGTCGCCGTGCCCACAACTCGCGCAACTGGCGTGGCGTGGTGCAAAGGTAGGCGGCCGCCGCCTCGTAGTCGAGCAGGGCCCCCGACGGGCCGGCATGCGCCGCCTGGACGGGTCCGGACCTATTCACGGCCTTCCTCCGGGCCCGCGCCGGACGGGGTACCCGTTGGCAGCGAGAGCTGCCCGACGGCCTCCAGCCTCGTCACTCCCGTCCCGGGGGCTGCCCACAGCGCCACTGCTCCGTCGTCCCACACCGGCCGCAGCCCGAGGGCCTCGAGCACGGCAGCGACGCCGTCGCTCCCGCCCACCACCAGCACGGCTCCCGTCCCGCTCACCTGGAGCTCCCCGGCGCTCGGCCGGTCGCCATCGGCACGCCGGTGCGGCCCGCCCGGCTGCGGCGCACCAGCTGGCTCAGGTGCCAGAGCACCACCAGGGCGCCGGTCGGCACCAGAGCGGCGTCCCAGTGCCAGGTGAACCAAATACAGGCAATGGCCCAAGCACATTTCGAGACCATGCCGTAGGCGAACAGTTCGCGCGCTGAACGTAATAAGCGCGCCAATGCCAGGAGCATTATCATC
>JAJZJY010000719.1 GCA_021809885.1 Actinomycetes bacterium | reverse complement strand
CCCGAGCGGCGAGCCGGTCGAAGAGGAGGCGCACGACGGCGCGGTCCCCGGCGCCGGGTTCGTCGCCCTCCAGGCGAGGGTGTAGCTACGGTCCACGGCAGGGGTGTGCAGCGGGAGAAGCAGCTGCCGGCGGTGACGAAGGGGCCGGTTGTGGTGTGTCGCACCGTTCGGGACGCGAGGATCCCGATACCGTCGACGAAGATCGTTCGGTAGGTGAGGCCCGGAAAGAGGAGCTGCTCGCTCACGTCACACGAGGTCCCGTGCACGGCCTGCCCTGCGACCTCACCGGTCGGAGCGGAGAGATGGTGACGAGCAAGCGGAGCTCCCGGTACGGGGACGCCCTCTGGGCGGACCGGACCGGAGGGCGGCCCCGAGCGGGCTCGTGGGGCGCTCTGGTTGCTGGGCCCGAAGTCGAGCCCGACGACCACGCTGATCACGGCGAGTCCAGCCGCGCCAGCCCCCCCTGTGGCGCGCCACACCAGCCTGGGCTTCCCGAGGGTAGGGGGCGCCGTCCGGCTTATGTGTCGCTGCCCCCTTGTGTACCTGCTGCTGGCGACGGTGCGCGCTTCGAGGTCCACCCCTCGCCGGGCATCATCGGGCTCACGCCGCCTCGACGGCCGCGGCGGCACCGTCGGCGTCCGGCTTGGGGCGGCCGCCGACGCTGAGGAGGGCTTGGGTGAGCAGCTGGGGCCTTCCCCACAGCGAGTTGGCGAAGATGGAGGTGACGCTGACGGCCATGGCGGCCATCGCCCACACCGGGTAGAGCAGGCCCGTGGCGGCGATGGGGATGCCGATGCCGTTGAAGGTGAAGGCGAGCGCCACGTTCTGGCGGGTCTTGCGGTAGCTGCGCCGGGAGATCTCCCGGGCTGCGAGCACCGAGATGAGCCGGCTGTTCAAGATGATGACGTCGGCGGACTCCATGGCAATGTCGGTGCCGCCGCCCATGGCCACCCCGACGTCCGCCTGCATGAGGGCGGGAGCGTCGTTGATGCCGTCGCCGACCATCGCGACGCGCCCCGATCGTTGCAACTGGCGGACGACGTCGGCCTTCTCTCCTGGAAGCACGCCGGCGTGGACTGCTTCGATGCCGGCTCGCGCCGCCATTTGGGCGGCGGCCCGGGGGTTGTCCCCGCTGAGGAGGACCGGGGTGACCCCTGCAGCCCGCAGCGCCGCCACCGTCTCTGCGGCGTCGGGGCGCAGCTCGTCTCCGAGCGCGAGGGCGCCCAGCAGCACGCCGTCTGCGCCGACGGCGACCACGGTGCGTCCGGTCTCTTCGAGCGCCTCGATCCGCTCGGCGAGCGGCCCGGTGTCGATGCCGTGCTCGACGAGGAGCGCCGTTCTTCCCACCACGACCTGGCGGTCGCCAACCGTCGCGGTGACGCCCCTGCCGGTCACAGAGGCGAAGTCGGCAGCCGAGGCAAACGGCAGCTCGCGCTCGACGGCAGCTTCGACGATGGCCCGTGCCAAGGGGTGCTCGGCGGGTGCCTCGGCGGCAGCGGCGAGCGCGAGGACCTCGTCCTCGGAAGCCCCCGGGGCGGCAAAGACCGCTCGGAGAGCGGGGCGGCCCTCGGTGAGGGTGCCGGTCTTGTCGAACACGACGGTCGTCACCTGGCGGAAGGCTTGGAACGCCTCGCCGGTGCGCATCAAGATCCCTTGGTCGGCGGCCTCGCCCGCGCCTCGCACGATGGACAGCGGCGCGGCGATCCCGACGGCGCAGGGGTAGCCCATCACGAGCACCGACAGCGCGGCGAACACCGCCCGTTCGACGTCGACCGACCCGGTGGCCGCCCAGCTGCCGAGGATCCAGCCGGCGAGCGCGAGGGCCGAGACCGAGAGCACGCTCGGGGTGTAGACGCGGAGGATCCGGTCGACCAAGTGCAAGATGCCTGGCTTGAGCGCCCGGGCGTCTTCGACCGAGCGCACCACCTGGGAAAGGAAGGTCGCCTCGCCGACCACGGTCGCCTCAACGAGGAGCGACCCGGTGGTGTTGACCGAGCCGCCGATCACCTTGGCGCCGAGCTCGACCTCGATCGGGACCGGCTCGCCGGTGACGAGGGACTGGTCGATCGCCGAGCGGCCGTCTGCGACCACCCCGTCGACCGGCACCCGCTCACCGGGACGGACCCGCACCACCTCGCCGACACCGACGTCGGCGACGGGCACCTCGATCTCGGAGCCGCCGCGCACGACCCGAGCGGTGTCGGGCTGGAGGTCGAGGAGGCGCTTGACGGCCTGGGAGCTGCGGGTCTTGACCAGGAGCGACAGCCACTCGGAGAAGATGTGGTAGTTGACGACGAGCACCGAGACGGCGAAGAACGCGGCAGTCGGGTACCCGGCCGGGCGCAGGCCGAGGCCGATCGCCCCGCCGCAGAGGCCGGCGAAGGCGCCGGCTTCGAGCATGACGTGCTGGTTCAAGATGCCCCGTCGCAGGCTCTGGGCGGCCATGACCAGGATGTGGTGGGCGAGCACGAAGGTCACCGCGGTGGCAAGGGCGGCCATCACCCAGGGGATCGCACCGTGGGCGGCGCCGCTCGCGTTCCAAGCGAGCGCCGCGGCGCCGAGGGCCGCCGCGCCGAGGGTGCCGCCGAGCGCGTGGCCCCTCCCTTGGCCGGCGAGCACCAGCCACGCCGCGACCAGCAAGAACGCTCCGACGAACACGGGGATGGCGTAGACGGCGGGGTTGGCGACGTCGACGATCAACGCGATGGCGGCGAGCGACGCGCCGATCGCCGCGAACAGCCGCCGGCCCTCTCGTACGAGCTCGGCCTCTTCCTCTTCGTAGGGGCGGAGCTTGCGGGGGTCCGAGATCCGGTAGCCGATGTCTCGGAGCGTCGCGACCAGGTCCGTGGCCGAGACTCGGGACGGGTCGTAGTCGACCAGGGCCTGCTCGTGGGTGAGGCTCACCGACACCTGCCCCACCCCGTCACGGCGAGAGAGGGCACGTTCGATGGTCCCGGTGCACAGCGAGCAGTGCAGCCCGCCGATCCGGGCCCGAAAACGCGCCGTGCCGGCTCCGAGCTTCTCGTCCCAGTACCCGGTGGCCGGCTCGTCGCCGGTGGTCATGGTCATGGCGTCACACCTCCTCGAGCTGCACCGCTGTCAGGCTAAGGCTTCCATTCACTGGAAGGTCAAGGCGGATCCCGTCGGCGAGCCCGAGAGCGTCTGTCGCCCGAAGAGGGGGGGGGGAAAGGCGCCC
>JAJZJY010000718.1 GCA_021809885.1 Actinomycetes bacterium | reverse complement strand
CGCGTTGGCGGTGTTCGCCTCGGACAATCTCTCCTCGGTCGCCTACGCCACCGAGGAGATGCTTCGGGTGCTCGTCCCTGCGCTTGGGGCTGCTGCGTTCGGTTTCGTGCTCCCGGTGAGCGCCGGGGTGCTGGTCGTGCTGGGTCTGCTGGTGGTCAGTTACCGCCAGACTCTCGCCGCTTATCCGGGCGGCGGCGGCGCCTACACCGTTAGCCGAGAGAACCTGGGTGTCTTCGCAGCTCAGGTGGCCGGGGCTGCCTTGGGGATCGACTACGTGCTCACTGCTTCGGTGTCTGTGGCGGCTGGGGTGGCGGCGGTCTACTCGGCGCTGCCCACCCTTCAGGCGTGGCGCGTGCCGCTCGCCCTGGCCGGTGTCGGGGCGATCGCCTACGCCAACCTGCGCGGGTTGCGCGAATCGGCCCGTGCCTTCGCTCTGCCGGTATTCGGCTTTCTCCTCCTGCTCGGGGCGGTCGTCGCCATAGGCCTTGTTCGCCTCGCAGCCGGCTCGCTGCCGGTGGTGCCGGCCCACTTGGGGGCGGTCGCCCCCCTCGACGGGCTGGCGCTGGCGTGGGTGGTGCTCCGCTCGTTTTCGAGCGGCGGTTCTGCGCTCACCGGCGTGGAGGCCATCTCCAACGGGGTCGGAGCGTTCCGCCCACCCGAGGCCCGCAACGCTCGCTCCACCCTGGTGGTCATGGCCGGCCTGCTCGGCGGCCTGTTCTTCGGGGTATCGGTGCTCGCCGTCGCCTTGCGAGTCGTCCCTGCAGCCCACCAGACGGTGCTCAGCGAGATCGCCCGGGCGGTCCTCGGCTCGTCGGTGATCGGACGTGGTGCGTGGTTGGTGCTCCAAGCGCTCACCGCGGGAATACTCGTCCTCGCCGCCAACACGGCGTTCGCCGACTTTCCTCGTCTGGCGGCGGTGATGGCGGCCGACAGGTCCCTACCTGGCGTCTTGGCCAGACGGGGGCACCGCCTGGTCCACTCGTCGGGGATCGTGCTGCTCGCAGGGGCGTCCATGGCGGTGCTCGCCGTCTTCGGGGCGTCCGTGGATCGACTGATCCCGCTTTACGCCCTGGGGGTGTTCGTCTCGTTCAGCCTCTCCCAGGCCGGCATGGTCCGCCACCACCTGTCACGCCGCCAGTCAGGCTGGCGAGCCGGGGTAGCGGCCAACGCGGCGGGAGCGGCGACCACTACGGTCGTCGCCGTCGTGGTGGTCGCCACGAAATTCGTCGCCGGGGCCTGGATCGTCGCACTGGCCATCCCCGCGGGAGCGGTGATCCTCGAGCGGCGACGGCGTTCGAGCCTCGCCGCTCACGCCGCGCTGCGAGCGTCCGCCGAGGAACTCCGCGCGCAGATGCGAGCCCACCACCAAGTCGTAGTGCTCGTCGAGGAGCTCCACGCCGGAGTCGCCGAAGCGTTGCGCTACGCCCGTGCCCTCGACCCCCTCGGCCCCGACGACCACCAAGCTGACCTCGTCGCCTTGCACGTCGCCACCGATCCTGCGGCAGCGGAGAGGCTGAAGCGGGAGTGGGCTGACCTTGGTATAGAGGTCGAGTTGGTGGTCGTCGCCTGCCCGGACCGTGACATCGCCCAGGCACTCACGGCCTGGCTGGGTGCGCACAGACGCGAAGACCGGGAGCTGACCGTCCTGCTTCCCGTGACCGCCACTCTCGCCGGTCCCGGTCATCTCGCCCGAGGGCGTGCGGGCCGGGCTATCAGTCGCGCTGTGCGACGCCTCGGAGAGGTACGTCTGGTCGTTGTCCCAGCTCGGCCCACGGGGCGCAGACGGAAATAGAGCCCTGCGGCCCATGGCCGCGCCGGCAGCCACGCCGCGGTCTCCATCGGACCTCCACTCCTCCTTCACCTGTGCTGCGGAACGACCTGGTTGGCTGAGACCATGAGCTCGATCCTCCACAGCCTCGCCGGCCTGCCCGCCCCCGCCGCCTACGCACTCGTCGGCGGGCTCGCTTTCGGCGAGGCGGTGTTCCTGCTCGGCTTCATCCTCCCAGGAGAGACCGCCGTGGTCCTCGGCGGCGTGATCGCCAGCCAAGGGCGGGTGTCGCTGCCGGTGATGATCGCAGTCGTCGCGGCGGGAGCGGTCCTGGGCGACTCGCTCAGCTACGAGATCGGGCGGCGCTTCGGGCCCGCGCTACTGTCCCGCCCTTTGCTGCGGCGACGGGAGCGGACCGTGCACTCCGTCGAGCGTCTCATGACCCGTTGGGGCGCGTGGATCGTCGTCGCCGGCAGGGTCACCGCGTACATCCGCCCCGTCGTCCCGGCGCTCGCCGGAGCAGCCGGCATGCGCTACCGCAGCTTCCTAGTCGCCAACGCCGCCGGGGGCATCGCCTGGGCAGCCGCCTTCACCGCCCTCGGCTACGGCTTGGGGGACGCCTACACCAAGGCCACCGGCGCCGCGCACTGGGGCGGCCTTGGCCTTCTCGTCCTCGGCGCGGCCGCCGCCATCGCCGTGCACTGGTGGCACAGACGCATGAAGCGGCACCCGACATCCGCCTCACCACGCCAAGCGCACGAAGAACCCAACCGAGACATGGCACCGACAGAGATGGCCGGCGTAGGAGACCGACCAGATGGCAAGGGCGGCGGGCATCGCAGCCAGGCGGGCCAGTCCGGCACGGTTCGCCAACCGGCGCCCTCGCCGACGCGCCAAGACCCGAGCCCGCTCGCAGGAAGATCGAGCCTGCCACTGGCACCCGAACCGTCACCCCCGATCCGGAGCATCCGATGAACACACAGACCCTGGCCGCCGCGGGCCGAATCGACATCGGCGTGCACGACACGATCACCCTGGGTGGGGCCACCTTCAACACCGACACCATCGCAGCGTCGTTGGTCGCGGGGATCGTCGTGATCGGTCTCGGCTTCTACGTACGGCTGCGAACCACCAGCGGCGTGCCGCATCGGGCGCAGCTGCTGTTCGAAACGCTCGTGAGCGCCACCGAGCGCCAAGTCGAACGCACCATCGGCCCCACCGGACGCAGGATCGTCCCGCTCGCCATCACCCTGTTCGTGTTCATCTTGATTGCCAACTGGCTCGAGCTCATCCCGAGCGGGTCCCCAAAGGCCCTCCCGTCGCCCACCGGAGACATCAACCTCACCGTCGCTCTTGCCGGCTTCGTCATCCTCCTCGTGCACGGCGCGTCGCTGCGGGCGCGGGGTGTTCGCGGGTACCTGCACCACTA
>JAJZJY010000717.1 GCA_021809885.1 Actinomycetes bacterium | reverse complement strand
GCGGCCGACCACCGTCGAGTCGCTGCCCGAGACGGTCGAGAAGGCGGCCAAGGTGGAGCTGCTCCGCCGTGCCGACGAGGCGGCCCGTGCTGCCGGCGCCGCCATCCGCCAGGTCAGCGCCAGCTACGGCGACAACCGCAGGCGCATCCTCGTCGCCAACAGCGACGGGGTTCTCGCCACCGACGACCAGGTGCGCACCCGCTTCTCCGTCTCCTGCGTGGCCGAGGCCGACGCCGGCCTGCAGACCGGGCGGGAGTCGGTGGGGGCGACGGTGGGCTTCGAGCTGTTCGGCACCACCGACGTCGAGGAGCTCGGCTGCCGTGCCGCCGCCCGCGCCATCGCCAAGCTCGCTGCCCGCCCGGCGCCGAGCGGCACCCTCCCCGTGGTCATAGAGCAGGGGAGCGGCGGTGTCCTCTTCCACGAGGCGTGCGGCCACGGCCTAGAAGCCGACGCCATACTGAAGGACCTGTCGGTGTTCGCCCATCGCGTCGGAGAGCAGGTCGCCAGCCCCCTCGTCACGCTCGTCGACGACGGGACGATGGGGCCCGAGTGGGGCGCGTTCGCCGTCGACGACGAGGGGCACCCCGCCGCCCGCAACGTCCTCATCGAGGACGGCGTGCTGACCGACTACATGTGGGACTGGCTGCGGGCGCGCAAGGAGGGACGGCCGGCGTCCTCCGGCAACGGTCGGCGGGAGACCTACCAGCACCTGCCGATGGTCCGGATGACCAACACCTTCCTCGCGAACGGCACCGAGGACCCGGAGGAGATCGTGCGCCAGACCCCGCACGGCGTCTACGTCGCCCAGCTCGGCGGTGGCCAGGTCAACACGGCCACCGGGGATTTCACCTTCGGGGCGACCGAGGCCTACCTGATCGAGGACGGCCGGATCGCCGAGCCGCTGCGCGACACCAACCTCATCGGCAACGGCCCGGAGATCCTCCGGCTGATCGACGTGGTGGGCAACGACTTCGCGATGGGCTCGCCCGGCACCTGCGGCAAGCAGGGTCAGGGCGTCCCGGTGGGCACGGGCCAGCCGACCCTGCGGGTGTCGGCCCTGACGGTCGGGGGCACGGCCCGATGAGCGAGCTGCTCGACCTGGCGACGAGGGTGGTCGGTTGGGCCAGCGACGGCGAGCAGGTCGAGGCCTACGTGGTGAGGGGGAGGGACACGGACATCGACGTGTTCGGTGGCGACATCGAGTCGCTCTCGTCTGCCGAGTCGGCCGGCATCGGGATCCGGGTGGTGAGCGGCTCCCGCCAGGGGTTCGCCTATGCCGGCTCCCTCGACGAGGACGTCGCCGCCGAGACCCTCGCCGAGGCCCGTGACAACGCCGGCTTCGCGTCGCCCGACGAGTGGGTCGGGCTCCCCGAGCCCGACGGGGTGGCGGCCGCCCACCTCGACCTGTGGAGGGACGAGCTGGCGAGCTTCCCGACCGACGAGAAGGTCGCCCGGGCGCTCGACCTCGAGGCGCGCGTCCGCGCCGCCGATCCCCGGATCCGCCAGGTGCAGAGCGCCAGCTGGGGGGACTCGGCGGTGGAGACCGCCGTGGCGTCGTCGACCGGTATCGCCGTGACCGGCAGGCGGACGGTGTGCGCCGTGTCGACGTTCGTCGCCGCCGGCGACGGCGACGACACCCAGACCGGCTACGGCTGGTCGGTCGGTCGCCGCCCCGAGGACGTCGACGTGGAGAAGGCGGCGGCGGACGCCGTCGAGCGGGCGACCAGGCTGCTCGGGGCCACCAAACCCAGGAGCGAGCACCTGACGATCGTCCTCGAGCCCCGCATCGCCGCCTCGCTCCTGTCGATCGTCGCCGGGACGCTCGACGGGGAGTCGGTGCTCAAGGGCCGCTCCATGTTCGCCGACCGCCTCGGCGAGGCGGTGGCGGCCTCCGCCCTCACGCTGGTGGACGACCCGACCGACGCCGACGCCTTTGGGGCGGTGGCCTACGACGCCGAGGGTCTCGCCACCCGCCGCAACGTCCTCATCGGCGAGGGGGTGCTCGGACAGTTCCTCTACGACAGCGCCACCGCCCGGCGGGCCGGAACCCGCTCCACCGGCAGCGCCGTCCGGGCCGGCTACAAGAGCGCCCCGGGCTGCGGGGCTCGCGCCCTGCTCCCCGTGCCCGGTCCGATGTCGCGCGACGAGCTGTACGCCGCCGTCGGCGACGGGTTGGTCGTGCAGGCGGTTTCCGGGCTGCATTCCGGTGTCAACCCCGTGAGCGGGGACTTCTCCGTCGGCGCCGAGGGCGTGCTGCTGCGCGGCGGGGAGCCAGCGGCGCCGGTGCGTGAGGTCAACATCGCGTCCACGCTCCAGCGCATGCTGCAGGGAGTTGTCGCCGTCGGCGCCGACCTCGAACGGCTCCCCGGCCCCGCCGCCGGCGTGTCCCTCGCGATCGCCGACGTGGCGATGAGCGGGCTCTGACCACGCAACCGGTGGACCGGGGCGCCACCCCGACGCCGTAGCCTTCGGGCATGCGCTCCTCCCACGGTCACAAGGCCGAGATGGTCGAGCCGGGTGAGGCTCTCGCCGGCCGCGACACGCCCGTGGCCGTCCCGGCTGCCCACTTCGTCAACTTCCACGCCCTCCGGCCGCCGTTCCCCGACGGTTGCGCCACGGCCGTGTTCGCCCTCGGCTGCTTCTGGGGTGCCGAGCGGCGCTTCTGGCAGGCGCCCGGTGTGTGGAGCACCGCCGCCGTCTACACCGGCGGCTACACCCCCAACCCCTCGTACGAGGAGGTCTGCACGGGCCTCACCGGTCATTCGGAGGCGGTCCTCGTGGTGTACGACCCCGCCGCCGTGTCCTACGAGGAGCTGCTGACCGTCTTCTGGGAGAGCCACGACCCGACGCAGGGGATGCGGCAGGGCAACGACGTCGGCACCCAGTACCGCTCCGCCGTCTACGTGGCCGACGGCGCCCAGCGAGAGGCGGCCGAGGCGTCGCGTGACCGCTACGAGCAGGCGCTGCGCGCCGCCGGGCTGGGCCCGATCACGACCGGGATAGCGCCGCTCGGCCCCGTGTACTACGCCGAGGACTACCACCAGCAGTACCTGGCGAAGAACCCCGACGGCTACTGCGGTCTGGACGGGACGGGGGTCGCCTGCCCCGCCGGCGTCCTGCCGGTCGAGCGCTGACGCCGGACCTCCACCGCGCCGGCGACGAGCCCAGCGCCGGCCGGCGCCGCCGGACCCGGCCGGCGG
>JAJZJY010000716.1 GCA_021809885.1 Actinomycetes bacterium | reverse complement strand
CCGGGGGGCGCACCATCGAGGTCTTCACGTTTCGTGAGGCCACCACTTCACGTTTGGGCCGGCGCGATCCTCGCACCAGGCTGTGACGCTCCTGATCCCGGCCCGGCAACAGGCGGGCGGGATCGACGTCGGCAATCGAGCGCGCCGAGGCGCCTGGCGCCACAGATGGGCGGCGATGTGCGCGGATGCGGTCGTTTATGGCGACGCGCCGACGAGATCGGAAAGGGTGGTCCGTTGCCGCCGCCGGGTGCGCGGCGGTCGGCCGGCGGCGATCCGGCGTGCGTTCTCGGCTTCATGCGCGCTGAAGGCGTCGGCCACCGCCAGGTTGCGCACGATGAGGGCGCAGGCGACAAAGAGGCTCATGGGCACGAGCCCCATCGTCCGGCACCAGCCCCGGGCGACGTCGATCGTCGCGGGGTCCTTGATGCGGGCGTTCGCCCGCTCGGCGGCCGAGCGCCGGGCATAGGAACGTCGCCAGGCCGGGCCTGGGTAGTCGTGGCGTTGGGAGGTCTTCTGGTTGACCGAGGGCGGCACCGTGATGGTCTGCTGGGTGCAGCACGTCGGCGGGTGCTCGGGCGGTGCGGTGACCTCCGGGCGGTCGAGTGGGAGGGCCATCGAGCCCTCCCGCAGCGGGCAGCGGACCTTTCCCGTGAGGGCCGGGCAGGCGACCCGGTGGAAGCCCTCGGGGTCGACAGCCGTCACTCGCCCGAGCTTGTAGCGGGCCAGCTCACCAGCTCGTGCGTCGTGGGACCGGATGTCCTCGTCGCTCGCTCCCCGGGCGAGGGGGGCCTGGCCGAAGAGGCGGACAGGTGTGCCGGGGCAGTAGCAGTTCCCGTGGTGCAGCACCGTGCCGGCATAGGTGCCCTGGGTGCCGCGGTCAGAGGGGTGCAGGTCCATCACGAGGGAGGCCCCTGCGGCCCGGAGTGGCAGGGCGAAGTGGGAGGGCACCCGGTGGGCGTAGCCCGAGTCGGCCACCACGTCGCCGAGCGGGACACCGCCGGCGGCCATCTCGGTGAGGACGCGGACCATGGGGGGAACCGGGTCGTGGTCGCAGGCAACGAGGTTCATCCGCCGCACCAGCTCGGGGACCGCACCGCCTCTGTCGTCTTCGACCATGGTGGCCAAGGACAGGTAGTAGCCGAAGAACAGCTCGTCCTTCTCGCCTGGCCCCCCGCCCTTCCTGTGCCCCCACGATGCCTCCCCGTCGGCATAGGCGCCGTCGGGCTTGGTGCGCCTGGTGGAGAAGGACTCCACGTCGGTCCAGTCGAGTGCCAGCGAGCGTGACGCGTCCTGCTGGCCCCCGGGCACCGATGCCTCCACCAACGCGTCGAGCACGTCCTGGCACACCTTGGTGGGCGTGCCGCCGGGGTGCTCGTCCTCCAGCGCGCCGACGACCACGGAGAACGTCCGTTCCACCTGGCGGTAGGTGAGGACGTGGGGACCGCTGGGCCAGGAGGCAACGACCCCGAGACGATCCCTGTCGCCGTCGGCGAGCTCGAGAAGCGCCTGGTGGACACGGCGGAGGTGGGCGGGGCGGCCATCGGCCTGGCAGAGCAGCATCCCCACGAGGAGGGTGCGTACACGGAGCTGGCGGGGGCGGACACCGATGGGCATGCGGGCTTCGACCACCGGTGCGATCCCGCTGGCGTCGACGATCGCCTCCATGCGGGCAAGGGCGACGCTCACCGGCGCCTGCCGAGCACGGCCACCGCCTCTGCCTCGCCCACCACGGGAAGGCTCGCCACGAGGTCGCCCAGGCGTTGGGAGCAGGTGATGCCGGCCGCGTCCATGAAGGCCCGCAGCCCGATCATCTCGGCGACCTCGCAGAGCCACGTGGCCCGCAGCCGGGCGATCTCCAGCCGGGGGAGGTCGGCTCCGCCGGCCAGCGAGGCGGTGAGCGGGGTGGTCACGTTGCGCCTGGTCGCAGCGGTCCCCCCGATCACGAGCCGCTCGCCGGCGAACCGGGCAGCGACGAGGAGCCGGTCGTGGTAGCGGGCGAGGACCGGCACCACACGCGGCCTGCGTCCGGCGCGCACCGAGACGACCACGCCGCCCGAACGCGAGCTGATGTCCGTGCCAGCGACGGCCTTCATGTCGGCACCCACGAGCCCCGCTCCGGCGCAGAGACCGATGAGGGCCGAGGCGTGGATGCGCCGTGCCTCGGTCGGCTGGGCATCGCACAGGGCCAGATAGTCGGCCATCTCGGCCCTCGTGTAGGGCGGCCGTGCCCGTTCGCGCGACAACAGGACCGGCGGAGGTTCCGGGGCAAGCGCCCGGGCGATGGCCCGCAGGTTGGTGCGCACGGTGCGCCTGGTGGGCTGCGACATCGCGCTTGTCTGCGGATGGCAGCACCGCTCGATCACCGAGGGGTGGACCAGGACCTCGGGCGAGAGGTCGAGACCCATCGCCTCGCCGAAGGCACCGAGCCGGCTGGCAGCGAAGAGGAAGGCCCTCGCCCGGGACTGCGACGAGGGCGCGGCCGCCGCCGTCAGCTCCTTGGCGAAGGCGGCGACGGTCGGCGAGACGGTGCGCGGGCTGAAGCGCTCGATCGTGGCGGCCACCTCCACGGACTGCACACCGTAGATATACTGTGTGCAACCCGTCCGATGGTGGATGCTCGTGGGAAGGTGGTGTATGCAGGTCAGCCCGAGGCAGCTCGACGAGCAGGCGGCCATCGCCAAGGCGCTGAGCGAGATGGGCTTCGTCCTCCCCGGAAGCCTCACCGAGCGCCGTTTCACGTGCACCCATGCCGGCTGTCACTGCCACGCGGATCCTCCGGTCCTCCACGGTCCCTATACCCAGTGGAGCCGGAAGGTCGGGGGCAAGACCACCAGCTGCACCCTCAGCCCCGAGCAGGTAGCCGACTACGGCCCGTGGTTCGACAACGAACGGCGGCTGCGTTCCCTTGTCCGCCAGCTCGAGCGCCTCAGCCTCTCGATCGTTGAGGCAGACCCCCGCACTCCCCGGCGGCGCTGACCACCCCGGGATGTGGGCGGCGCCCGCTTATGCCGTGGGCGGGCCCCCGATCACGTCGCATCGTGCCAGGTCAACGCCAAACGTGAAGACCTCGCGTTGGAGGTCTTCACGTTTCGTGAGGCCACCACTTCACGTTTGGGCCGGCGCGATCCTCGCACCAGGCTGTGACGCTCCTGATCCCGGCCCGGCAACAGGCGGGCGGGATCGACGTCGGCAATCGAGCG
>JAJZJY010000715.1 GCA_021809885.1 Actinomycetes bacterium | reverse complement strand
TGGCGGGCTACACCTACACCTCCGGCCTGCGATCCGCTGCCCTCACGGCGTTCCTCAAGGACCTCCTCGTCTACGTCACCGTCCTCGTCGCCGTGATCTACATCCCCATCCGCCTCGGAGGCTTCGGCCACATCTTCGCTGCCGTGAGCGCCCACGCGAAGGTGGTCAACGCCGTTGCGAAGGCCAAGGGCCTCCCTCCCACGTTCGCCATCGTCCCCTCGGCCAAGTCCTACTGGGCCTACGCCACTACTGGTAACGAGCATTGTTCGTACCCGGTGGAGTTCCTTCCGCGGGGCATGCGGGGACCGGGGAGTTCAGCACCGTTCGCGATCACGTCCCCGGGCGAGCATTGCTGCGTAGGTCGACCAGTCCCCTCCCGCGGCGCGCACCCAGTGCACAGCGGTGGTCGGGTGGAGGTTGAGCAGCTCAGCGAGGACGGCGGCGGGCATTCGAGCCGCCAAGTGGACCAGCGCGGATCGGCGGCCGGCTCGGGGGTCGATGCCGAGGTCCGAGAGGCGCTGGCCGAGGTGCTGGGCGCTGAGAGCTCGTCCGGGCAGGTGGCCAGGGAACAACCAGCGCGAGGTGGTCGGGGTGCCGACGCCCACGTATCGCCGGCCAGCCGAGCGCAGGCGAAGGGTGAGCCCCCCGAGGGGTTCGGGGAGGACGACGTGATCCCTGCCCAGGCGAAGGTGGACCTCGCGGTCGTCGGTGGAGATCTGATCGACGGTGATGGCGACGATGCGGCTGAGCTGCTGGCCGTAGAGCAGGACGAGGGATCCGGCGACCCGGTCGGTCAACTCGAGGGTGTCGTCGCCCAAGAGGCGGGCGACGATGGCCCATCTGGTGTCATCGTCGAGGGCGGCACCGTCTCGTCGCTGGCGGCGGGGCACCTCGAGGGTGGCCGCGACGTAGCGGTGCCTCCCGGCCCAGCCGAGGAAGTCACCGACTTCGGCGTCGGAGGGGCGACTGGCCTCGAGGAAGCGCTCGAGGCCGTCTTGGGTGAGATCGCCGAGCCGCTGTCCTCGGGCATCGAGCCACGCCAAGAGGTTGATGGCGGCGTTGATGCGGGTCTTGGCGAGGCGCGTGTGGGTCACCTCGCCGGCGTCGGCCCGGCGGCGCAGCCGGCGAAGCACGGCCCACGTGGCGTAGGTGTTGATCATGCGCCGGTGATCGGGAGACCCGATCCCATCGAGCGCGGTCCCGACCCAGCGCTCGAGGCGGGCCAGGTGCTCATGGCGTGGCGGGAGGGCGCCGTTGGCGACCAGCACGCAGCGCAGGTAGTCGGCCGCCTTGGGCTCGGCGTGGGCGTCGAGCGCCTCGTGGGAGATGGCGAGCCTCCCGGCGACCATGTCGGCGAGGATCGCGGCGCCCTTGCCTCGTCGGAGCCAGTTGAGGGCGCTGAAGGGTTGGCGAGCGGCGACGAACGCCTCACAGACGGGCACCAGCGAGGCGGCGACGAACCCCGAAGGGCCGGTGAGCAGGCTTCGGGCCCGTTCGGCCAAGGCGCAGCGGCCACAGCGGCCATGCTCGTAGAGACGGTCCTCGGTCCCACACGCCGAACACCGAGCAAGTGGTTCGACACCGGCGCAGTCGCAACAGAGCCTGGCGTCGTTACCCGGCGGGGAGACGAGACGACGCTCCTCGCCGCAGCGGGCGCAGGCCCCCCGCCGAGCGAGCGCAGCTCGATAGCAGGGCTCGCACACCGGACCCTCTGGCCATCGCACGCACGGCGGACGGTCGAAGCCGCAGTGCGCGCACGGTGCGGTGTTCCGGGGGCTGCAGCTGACGCAGACCGGACGGCCCGTGGCCACGAAGTAACAGGGTCGGCGCCGCCCGCAGCTGCCACAGACCGTCACCGGGGGCCGGAAGCAGCGGTTGCAGACATCGGGCTCTCCGTCCTTGGCCCGCCGCGCGATGAACGCCTCCTCCCCGCAGATCCCGCAGCGGCGGCGGGGGCGATCGCTGCAGCGCCAGCACCGAGGCGAGCCGTCGGGGCGGCGGGAGACGACCGGCCGGCGCTCGCCGCAGCTGCCACAGACCTCGGCCAGCTCATGGCTGCGACAGCGAGGACAGACGCCTCTCTCTCCGGAGCGCAGCAGGGGTCGGTCGCTGCGCCCGCATGCCGCGCAGCGTGGCTCGGGCAGCCTGGAGCCCCTCGCCCGCAGCTCGGTGACCAGGCGTCCGACCACCGCTGGTGCTCCCGAGAACAACGACTCTTCTCCGTCGGCGAGCGCGGCGACGAGGTCGCGCAGCACGGCCGGACCCGTCACCGTGGCGTCGATCGCTCGAGTGATCTCCTCGGCCGACAGGCTCGGGTCGGCCTCGGCCACTCGTGCCGCCAGCATCTCGCGTCGGCAGGTCGCACACGGCCGTCCTGGCGTTCCACCGAGCTCGTGGCCGGCCTCGCAGCGTCGAGCGCGGCTCACCTTCCCTCGGGCGCTGCGACCACCTGCGCGCGTCGCGGCCGAACTCCCTGGAGCTTCGCGTTCACCCCCGGCGCCTTCGCCGTTTCGGGTCCTGGCTCGCGGACGGGCTCGAACAGATCACCGGGCGGACAGTCGAAGATGTCGCAGAGCGCGGCGAGGATCTTCAGGTTCAAGCGTTCGGGGACCCGGGCCACCAGCCGGTAGACCTGCTCACGGCTGAGTGCCACCCCTCGGGCCGCCAGGTGGGGCGCGAGGTCCGAGGTTGCGAACATCCCCGCCTCCGCCATCTTCATGCGCAGGTGCCAGCGGTAGCCGATCGGCTTGGCCTTGGTCGTCACCGCGTCGTTCCTCTCGCCTCTTCGGGCCCGAATGCTCGATCGAGGGCGGCGCGCAGCATGCGCTGCTTGTGGTCGGATCCCACCGAGGTGTAGACCGCCGTCGTCGAGGCCCAGGAGTGGCCGGCCTGATACTGCACGAACAACGGATCTGCGCCGTCTTCGATGAGGTGGGAGATATAGCTGTGGCGCAGACAATGGACGCTCAGCTCGACGGGCAGGGCCGCCAAGCCCCGGAAGAACGCGAACCGCTCGTCGACGTGGCGGGCCGAGATCCGCCCACCGCGCTCGGTCGGCCACAGCTCCGGGCCGGCCGCCTCGTAGAGCGGCCGCACGTCTTCGAGGTACTGGGCAAGGGTGTCGACGATCCAGGGCATCACCGTCGCCACCTCACGGCGCCGCGGCGGGCTGCCGCGCATCGCCTTGGCGAAGCGTACGTGGCA